>CAZUXL010000059.1:0-7557 GCA_964624355.1 uncultured Spirochaetales bacterium | reverse complement strand
CGGGGATCACCCAGTTCCGTTTCTCCGTCGACCAGATTACGGAACTGGTAGGTATTTACTGAAATAAAACTCATCTAGTCCATTTGCATGGGCATTATGATATGGAAAAAGTCCTTTTTAGGATCTGTACTTAAGGTTACTGCTTTTTTTGAGTCAGAAAATTGCATCAGAATTACGTCCGAGTTCATAACTCTTAAGGGATCCTGAAGGAAACTGTAATTTAAAGCTAGAACAGTTTGAGGACCCTCATATTCGCAAGGAATTTCTTCCTTGGCCATTCCAATGTCGCTTTCTTCCGAATTCATCAAAATGTTGTGATCTGCTACCGTAAGATAAATTCTTTTACTTTTCTGCTCTGCAAGTAGGGAAACACGCTTCAAGGCTTCAGAAAGGTCTTCTTTTTTTACTTTTAAACTTAAAGCTTGGGATTCGGGAATTACCCGGGTATAGTTTGGAAATTGAGCATCAATCAAATTGGAAGATATTTTCTGATTATCAAATTTGATGAAAATACTCTTATCCACCACCGCTAGATACATATTACCCTGGCCGGAGGCCAATTTTTTTATCAAATTCAAAGCCTTAGGGGGAATTATGATTCCAGAAAAATCCTGATTAATTTCAATTTCTTTTTCAATATAGGAAAGACGACGACCATCGGTGGCCACCATGATGAGTTTATTTTCCTTTTTTTCCAGATAAACTCCATTCATAAAATATCGGCTTTCATCGTCTGAGACAGAAAAAATAGTTTGTCCGATCATTTCTAGTACCATGGCTTGAGGAATTTCAAAGTATCGATCCTCTTCAACTTGGGCTGTTTCTGGAAATTTTTCACTGGAAATACTTTTTAAGTGAAACTGAATGGATTTACTCAGAGGTCTTATGAAAAGTTTACCCCCCTCTCCCAATTCAAATTCCACTTCCCCTTCAGGGAGAGTTCTTAAAATTCCTAAAAATTTATCACAAAAAACTGTTGTAGTTCCCGGCTTGATTTCCTGTACAGGAAGAATAGTTTCAAAACTTACCTTTAAATCCGTTGCCTTTATGGTCAAAGTTCCATCATTTACATCCAATAGCACATTGGAGAGGATCGACAGGTTATTTCGACTGGCAATGATCTCTTGAGCTATGGAGACTTCCTTCAAAAGAAGGGATTTATCTATAGAAAACTTCATTTCTTATTATCTCCTAAATTTAAATATAGAATAGCAGTAATAGTAATAGAGGCACTGTAATTGTGGATACAATACTTAATTATCAACCCCATATGCAATTAAAAAACTAATAAATTGGGGATGCCTTTCCAGAATTCATCCACATTTCCACAGGCTGATAGGTTTTACCCAATGTTTCCACAGAACTATAACATGTTGCCAGATCAAGATCTAGAATAATTAAGCCCTGTTTCCATACTCTTTTATAGTTCTCATGAGATTTTGAATAAGACCTTCGAAACTGGGATCTGTTTTCAGTCTTTCTTCCACTTTCTGAACCGCATGCATCACTGTGGTATGATCTCTCCCCCCGAATTCTAATCCAACTTCTGTGGTCGAGTACTCCGTTAGTTCCCGGATAAGGTACATGGCCACTTGTCTCGGTAGGACAATGGCTTGATTCCTTTTTTTACCTTTTAAGTCGTTGGTGGAAACATTGTAATAGTCCGATACCACTCGCTGAACAATATCTATAGTAACATTGGGTTGAACAGATCCGGCAAATATATTTTTTAACTGGGCTTGGGCTACTTCTAGAGTAATGGGTTTGTTAACCAATTCAGCATAAGCGGTTATTTGATTTAGGGCAGCTTCCAAATCCCTTACATTGGTGGTCACATTTCTGGCAATGAGTTCTAAAACCTCACTGGGTATCGGTGTGCCCTTGAATTCACATTTTTTAGTCAGAATGGCCATTCTGGTTTCCCAAGATGGAATCTGCAGATCCACAGTTATTCCTTGGGTAAAACGGGAAAGCAGTCTATCGTTGAAGTTTTTTAGCTCTGTAGGGGGTCTATCACAGGTAAAGACCATTTGTTTTTTTGACTCATACAAGGCCTTAAATGTATGGAAAAGTTCTTCTTGGGTTTCAAACTTTTTTTGGAGTTCATGGATGTCATCCACTAGAAGAACATCAGCGGATCTATATTTTTTCTTAAAATTATCCGTGGTTTTTTTCTGAATAGAGTCCACAAAGTCTTGAATGAAGGTGTTTGCAGCCACATAAACGACGTTGATAGACGATTTTCTATCATGAATAGCATTTCCAATAGCCTGCATAAGGTGGGTTTTACCCAATCCAACACCCCCATATATAAGGAATGGATTATATTTTTCCCCGGGATTTTGTGCGATGGCCTGAGCTGCATTGTAGGGATATTCATTTTCACCCATGACGAAATTCTCAAATTTTAAGTCTTCCCTTAGTTGACCATGGGCTTTTTTAACACCGGAACCCACGGTTGAGTGGTTACTGGGTTTAATATTATCCTTGGGGAGGTCTTTTTTAAGGGCTTGCTTCTCAGGTTGGACTGGCTGATCTTTTTTATCCACCATAAAATTAAACTCCACAGGTCTGCCAGTGAGTTCTTTAAATTTTTGCTCTAGTAAAACGAGAAATTTGGATTTCAATTTATCGGAATGAAAAAGGGAGGGAACCTTTAAAAATATGGCTGAGTCGGTGGAAGAAACGAAGTGGACATTGGAAAACCAGAACTCAAACTCCCCTGTTTCCATTTCAGAGTTCAGTTGGGAGAGAATTTCCTTCCAAAATTCGCTTAAATCCATAAAATTCGCCCCTTTTAAATTTATCAACAAGTTATCCACAGCCGGTAGGGTCTAATATTACTGGAGAAGAAGATTTTTTGCAAAGGAATTTAGTCTGTAAATTTGAAAAATTATTAAGAACTTAATTAAAATATAATTAGAGCATGGAAAGTAAATTCATATAATGAAAAGAAATAAAAAATTTATAAACATAAATTTAGTAAAATTCATTTGTATTTTGAAATAAATGAATTTTAAAATAATATTTACAGCTCAAATTGCCTTGATAATCCCATAAATTCCCAACCTTTTCAGAATTTGTCCACAACTTATCCCCAGCAGTCGGTTCTTGTCATATTTATTCCCAGGGGATATACTGACCCATCCCTAACTGGGTATTTAAGGAAAAACATGGACAAGAATTATTCTGCTGAACAAATCCAAGTTCTAAGAGGACTGGAACCCGTTCGGAAGCGTCCAGGCATGTACATTGGTTCCACAGGTCCAGACGGTCTTCATCATCTGGTTTACGAAGTAGTGGATAACTCAGTGGATGAGGCCTTGGCGGGATACTGTACAGATGTTAAGGTGTTTATTGAACACGGGGATATTATTAGGGTTGAGGATAATGGACGGGGAATTCCCGTGGATATCCACGCTGAAGAAGGCATTTCGGCCTTGGAATTGGTGATGACCAAACTCCACGCCGGTGGTAAATTCGATAAAAGCTCCTATAAATTTTCAGGTGGTCTCCATGGTGTGGGTGTTTCTTGTGTGAATGCCTTATCCACTTGGCTCGATGCCACTGTCTACCTCAATGGAAAGATTTATTTTCAAAGTTACCGTATCGGAGAGCCCCAAGGTCCGGTAAAAGAAATAGGCACCAGTGATAAAAGGGGAACCATGATTCGTTACCAAGCGGATCCTACGATTTTCACCGATACCACCGTCTATAGTTATGATATTCTTTCTGCCCGATTACGGGAACTTGCCTTCCTTAATAAGGGAGTCCGTATTACCCTCACCGACCAAAGAGAAGAAGAACCTCGGATCAATGAGTTCTTTTTTGAAGGCGGCGTGAAGTCCTTTGTGGAATATATGAATAAAAACAAGGGAAAAATTCATGAAGAAGTCATCTATTTCGAAGGTGAAAAAGATGGGGTTCTTCTGGAATGTGCTTTTGAGTGGAATGATGTCTTTTCAGAAACAGTGTTTACATTTGCTAATAACATCAATACCCGGGAAGGTGGTACTCATTTGGCCGGTTTCCGGGGTGCATTAACCCGGATTATGAACGAATTCCTCAAATCCGACCCTAAAAAGCTTAAACAACTGCCCGAAGGTTTTTCCGGTGAGGACGCCCGGGAAGGTTTGACGGCCATTGTTTCGGTAAAAGTACCCAACCCTCAATTTGAAGGACAGACCAAGGGAAAACTAGGGAATACGGAAGTAAAGGGTATTGTAGAGTCTCTCATCAACGAACATTTGGAATTTTATCTTCAAAAACATCCCAAAGATATGGAAGCCATTCTGGATAAATGTCTTTTGGCAGCCCGTGCCCGGATGGCAGCTCGTTCTGCCAGGGATGCCGCCCGGCGTAAAAGTGCGTTCGAATCCGGTGGACTTCCTGGAAAACTGGCAGATTGCCAAGAAAGGGATCCCGCCAAGTGTGAAGTTTACATCGTAGAAGGTGACTCCGCCGGTGGATCAGCAAAAATGGGACGTGATCGGTCCGTTCAGGCCATTTTACCTCTTTGGGGTAAGATGATGAACGTGGAAAAAACGAGAATTGATAAGGTTTTGACCAACGATAAGCTTATGCCCGTGATCCAGACCTTGGGAACCAGTGCAGGAAGTACTTTTGACCTGACCAAGCTTCGTTATCATAAAGTCATAATCATGGCCGATGCCGACGTGGACGGTTCCCACATTCGTACCCTCCTCCTCACGTTTTTCTTCCGTTACATGCAACCCCTAGTCGAAGCCGGTCATATTTATATCGCCATGCCTCCTCTTTACAAATTGTACCAGGGTAAAAAAGTCGAATACGCTTATAACGAACTTGATAGAGAGCGTCTTCTAAAAACCTTTGATGGTGGTGGTGATAAGGTAAATCAACAGAGATATAAAGGTTTGGGTGAAATGAACCCCGATCAACTCTGGGAAACGACCATGAATCCCATGACGCGAAACATAATGCAGATAAAAATGGATGACGCCGTGGCTGCTGATGAGATGTTCGACATCCTTATGGGGGAAAATGTTCCTCCAAGACGGGAATTTATCGAAACTAATGCCTTGAAAGTAGCCAACCTCGACGTTTAAAAGGAGCTTGTGAGTGTCCGACCTACCCACGGGAAGAGTTATTCCCATCAATATTGAAGATGAAGTTAAGACCAGTTATTTGAATTATGCCATGTCCGTCATTGTTTCCCGTGCACTTCCCGACGTTCGTGACGGATTAAAGCCGGTTCACCGGCGAATTCTTTATGCCATGGACGAAATGGGCCTGCGGGCAGATAAGCCTAACAAAAAGTGTGGTCGTATTGTCGGTGATGTTTTGGGTAAGTACCATCCCCATGGGGATCAGTCCATATACGATGCCCTGGTTCGGTTAGCACAGGAGTTCAGTCTCCGTTATACAGTGGTTAAAGGTCAAGGAAACTTCGGTTCAGTGGACGGAGATCCTCCGGCCGCCATGCGATATACCGAAGCAAAATTAGCCCGAATCGCCGAGGAAATGCTCCGGGATATCGGAAAAGACACTGTGGATTTTGTTGCTAACTACGACGACAGTCTAAAAGAACCTTCAGTTCTACCAACGGCCTTTCCCTTTCTACTGGCCAACGGTTCTAGCGGAATTGCCGTAGGAATGGCCACAAACATTCCTCCTCACAATTTAAAAGAGATTTGTCATGCCCTGGTGGCAGTGATTGATAATCCGGAAATCACCGTGGAAGAGCTTATGGCCCACATTAAAGGCCCCGATTTTCCCACAGCCGGTATCATTTACGGCCGCGCCGGTATCCTTTCAGCGTTTAAGACGGGGCGAGGTGCCATCACCCTACGGTCACGGTACAACATCGAGGAAACCAAGACAGGAAAAGAATTCATCATTGTTACTGAACTGCCCTACCAAGTTAACAAAGCACAACTGATTATTCACATCGCGGATCTGGTGAAAGATAAAAAAATAGATGGTATTTCTGATCTGAGGGATGAATCGGACCGTACGGGTATGCGCATGGTGATCGAAGTTAAAAAAGGCTTTGATAAGGAAGTGGTTCTCAATCATCTTTTCCAGCATACCAACATGCAGATTAATTTCAATGTGAATGCCTTGGCTCTGGTAAAAGGCCGACCTAAACTTCTGGGTCTCCAGGAAATGCTCACAGAGTTTATTAAACACCGGAAAGAAGTCATTACCCGACGATCCATTTATGATTTAGCTAGAGCCGAAGAGCGGGCTCATATCCTAGCTGGTTTGAAAATTGCCTTGGATAATATTGATGAAGTCATCCGCATCATCAAAGAATCTTCCAATGGTTCTGTGGCAAAACATAAATTGATGGAAGTATTTAGTCTCTCTGAACTTCAAGCCCAGGCCATTCTGGATATGAGACTTCAAAGATTAACCTCTCTTGAAACTCAAAAAATCATTGATGAACTGACTGAAATCATGGCATTCATTGCTTATTTGAAGGATCTATTGGCCAATGAGTTCAAAATTTTCCAAGTGATTAGGGATGAGACTATTGAGTTGGGTGAAAAATTTGGGGACGAGCGGAAAACTGAAATCGTCAACGAAGAAATCTCCTCCATTGAAATGGAAGACCTCATCCAACAAGAAGAGATGGTTGTTCTCATAACCCGGGATGGAATTATCAAACGGGTACCTTTGACCGAGTATAAAACCCAGGGTCGGGGAGGCAAGGGAAGTTTCTCCGCCACACTTCGGGAAGAAGATATGGTGGACAATGTTTTTGTCTGCCATTCCCACGACTACGTGCTTTTCATTACCAACCTAGGAAAGGCTTACTGGCGTAAAACTTATATGCTACCAGAAGGTTCCCGTACCTCCCGAGGAAAACACATCAAAATGGTCCTAGAGTTTGATGATGGTGAAGAAATCATGACCGTGGTGAGCATTAAGGAATTCAGCAAGGATAAGTATCTACTTATGGGAACCAAGGACGGTATGGTCATCCGTATCGCCACCCATGAGTTCCGAAATGGTAAAACTAAAGGAATTAATGCCATTTCCATGAGGGAAGGGGACAAATTAATTTCTGCGTCCCTTACCAATGGAAACAATGATGTGGTTTTAATTACTAAAAACGGTTTCGCTCTTCGGTACAATGAGCAAAAAATCAGAGCAACTGGTCGCGGTGCACAAGGTGTGACAGGAATTAGATTTAAATCCGAAACCGATGTGATGATCGCCGCTATACCAGTTCATCCTGCCGAACTTTTATTACTCCTGTCAGAAAACGGTTATGGTAAGCGAATGGATCCTTTGTTGTTAAATCCGAAAGGACGGGGAACTGAAGGAATGATTGCTTACAAACCCCAAGAGAAGACTGGACGCTTGGTAGGTGCTTTGCCGGTAAGTGATGAATACGATGTAGTTTGCATCACATCTCAAGGGAAAACTCTTAAGAGCAGTACCCAGGACATATCAGAACAAGGGCGTCAGGCCATGGGTGTTCGTATTATTAGTCTTGATGAAAAAGATGTGGTTGTCGGATTGGCCCGAGCCTTTAAAGAAGTTGTAGCACCTGTGATTGAAGAAGAA
>CAZUXL010000058.1:0-21438 GCA_964624355.1 uncultured Spirochaetales bacterium | reverse complement strand
GTGTGGAAATGCGATAAAACCGGGAACACCCTTTGTATAGGCTCCGTGGATGAGCTAGAAGCCCTTTCCGGTGTTAGACCTACGGACCTTCATAAACACTTTGTGGATGAGATCACCTGGCCTTCGACTTGGGGTGGAACCATGAGACGGGTTCCAGAAGTCCTGGATTGCTGGTTTGAATCCGGAGCCATGCCCTACGCCCAGGTGCATTATCCCTTTGAAAACAAACACCATTTTGAAAAGACCTTTCCGGCGGACTTTATCTGCGAAGGCCTGGATCAGACCCGGGGATGGTTTTACACCCTGACCATCCTCGCCGCTGCTCTTTTTGACAAGCCTGCTTTTAAATCGGTGGTGGTGAACGGGATCGTTCTCGCGGAGGATGGGCGTAAAATGTCCAAATCCCTGAAAAATTATACAGATCCCAACCTGGTGATGGACAAATTCGGAGCAGATGCCCTAAGACTATTCCTGATGATGAGTTCTGTGGTGAAGGCTGAAGAGGTGAAGTACTCCGATGAGGGGGTGAAGGAAGTTTTAAGGGACGTGATTCTGCCCCTGTGGAACGCCTATGCTTTTTATGTCACCTACGCCAATATCGACCAAGTATCACCCCAGGACCGCCCACAAAACCCCAGTAATCCCCTGGATGCCTGGGTACTTTCCGAAATTGAACGACTCAATGAAAGAATGATTGATAATATGGAGCGGAATGACGTTTCCAAGTCCCTGGAGTACCTGGTGGGCTTCATCGGTCAACTGAACAACTGGTATATCCGCCGGTCCCGCCGCCGGTTTTGGAAGAGTGAAAACGACAATGATAAAATTGAAGCCTACGGTACCCTTTATTTTGTCCTTAAAAAACTCATGACCCTGGCGGCTCCCTTCATCCCCTTTATCACCGAAGAGATTTACCAAAATCTGCGGTTAAAAACTGATGCCGCTTCTGTTCATTTGGCCGACTACCCCGTACCAAACCCCCAATTCCGATCCCTTGCCTTGGAAGCTAAAATGGAAGCCGTTCAAAAAGCGGTCATCATGGGAAGGGCTCTCCGGAGCTCCCACAATCTTAAAAATCGTCAACCCTTGAGTGCGGTCTACCTGGTCACCCGTAACCCCGAAGAGCGGAATATCCTAAGGGAAATGGAAGACATCATCATGGAAGAGCTCAATGTAAAACAAGCCATTTTCCAAGAAAATGAGGAGTCTTTGGTGGAATTCCAGGCCAAGGCAAACTTTAAAGTCCTGGGTAAGACCCTCGGTGGCCAGATGAAAACCGTGGCGGCTAAAATTGAAACCCTAAGTTCTGGGGAGATTCAAACTATCCTGGAAGGAAATACCCTTCATATCGAAGTGGCCGGTATCGCTGTGGAGCTGGACCAATCCAATGTGATGGTGCAAAGGATAGAGAAAGCATCTCTCAAGGTCCTCAACGAAGGCAGTCTCACGGTGGCCTTGGATTCAGAAGTTTCGTTGGAACTTTCCCAAGAAGGTATGATTCGGGATTTGGTGAGAGGGATTCAAAATCTAAGGAAGGACCGGGGGCTTCAAGTCAGTGATCGAATCAAGGTTATGATCTTTGGAACCCCGGATTTGAAATTGGCCCTGGAGAATTTTGGAGAATATCTGACTAATGAAACCCTGGCTCTGGAATGGGTGTGGGAAAAATCTGCCGGTGCGGTGAGCCATGATGTGGCGGAGGAAGAATCCTGGATCGATCTTTCAAAGGTCTAAGCCTTTTACTCTTTATACTCATTCTTGGATCCAGCTGTACCACCGGTCCTCAAAAAAGATCGGTGGGTCAGTGGATTGATCTTCTGCCAGAAGGTTCCTTGATCTATGGATCCTTGGATGCCAAGACCAACCAAGCCTTTTTAAAAGAATTGGTCCAAGGAAACAAGGACCTGGATGATGTTCTGAAAAGAACCCAGCGGGTTTATTATTCTATCAACGGGATAAAAAACCAGGCGTGGGACTATAAAATTCTCCTGTTAGGGGACTATCCTTCCGGTTGGGTAGGACTTTACCTGGATTGGCAGAAAAGTTTTATAAAACACCCCGGCCCCCCCGCCCAGTGGCAATTTAAAAATCTTCTCTATGTCTATCAACCGGAAAATGGGGCCATTTTAGCTTCTCCCGGAATTATCCCTCCCCAAAACCTGGGCACAAGATCTGTCGTACCGGAACAAACAGCCTTGGCCATGGACTCCTTCGATTTATTTATTTACATGCCTCATCCCGCCCAGGTTATCACCGGGGCGGCATTGGGAGCTACGATTCCCTTGGAATCCTTGAGTGGTTATTTCAGAACCACGGATCAAGGGTGGTCCGGAGAGGCGGTGGCGAGTTTGGGGGATGAAAGGGCGACTCGATTTGTAACCCTGGGGATAAAAATGCTCCTGGGGGGATGGGCTAAAACCACCGAGGATCCAAAAACCCAAGAGATGTGGAGGAGCATTGAGCTTAAACAGGAAGGACTAAAAATTATCATGTCCAATATCCACATTCCCCGGTCCTTTCTCATAACTAAATTACAGCCTTTGTTGGAGGAGAATTCATGAAAGTAGGAATAGTGGATTACCAAGCGGGGAATATTACCAGTGTGGAAAGAGCATTAGAACATCTGGGGGGCGCCTTTGTCACTTCCTGCCATCCAGAAGAACTTCAATCCTGTGATAAATTGATCATCCCCGGGGATGGCCATGCCACGGCGAGTATGGGAGTTTTAAAATCCACAGGCTTAGATAAATTCATTAAAGAATACTTGTCCACCGGAGCCTGGGTTTTAGGCATTTGTATCGGCTGTCAGATCATTTTGGATTGGTCAGAGGAAGGGGATACCCAGTGCATGGGACTGATCCCCGGTACGGTGAACCGCTTCCCCGAACGATTGGGTTTAAAGGTTCCCCACATGGGATGGAATGTATGCAGACCGGCTCAACCTCATCACTGGCTTTTTAAAGATGTGGCGAAGGATTCCAGTTTCTACTATGTCCATAGTTATTATACCAAACCGGATAATCAATCGGATATCCTGGGAATCTGCGATTATGGAATTAATTTTGCCTCTGCCATCGGACGGGACAATCTTGCTGCCGTACAATTCCATCCAGAAAAATCTGGAAGGCCTGGGCTTCAAATGCTTAAAAACTTTCTGGAGGTAAAATAATGCTTCAGAAGCGAGTCATTGTTTGTTTGGACGTTAAAGAAGGACGCACGACTAAGGGAATCAAATTTAAAGACAACGTGGATATCGGAGACCCCGTGGCCATGGCCCGGGCTTATTATGAACAAGGGGTGGATGAGCTGGTTTTTTATGACATTACCGCAAGCTCGGAAAAACGGGGAATCATGATTGATGTGGTTCGTCAGGTGGCCAAAGAAATCTTTATTCCCTTTTGTGTGGGTGGTGGACTGGGAACTCTGGAAGATATCCGTAAGGTTATCCACGCTGGGGCTGAAAAAGTGAGCCTTAATTCCCAGGCTGTGAAAAATCCTCAATTGATCCGGGAAGGAGCTCAACTCTTTGGCTCCCAGGCGATAGTCTTGGGAATGGATGCCAAGGCCGATCCCACCATGCCTTCGGGCTACCGCGTGGTGATCAATGGCGGACGCACTGAAACCGAGAAAGACGCCTTGGCCTGGGCTCTAGAAGCCCAGGAATTAGGGGCAGGAGAATTGGTTCTAAACTCCATCGACGCCGATGGGACGAAAGAAGGTTATGAATTAACACTCACGAGAATCATCAGTGAGGCTGTCTCCATCCCTGTGGTCGCCTCCGGTGGTGCAGGGACACCAGAACACTTGTACGAGGTTCTCACGAAGGGAAAGGCAGATGCGGCCTTAGTGGCGTCCATGGTGCATTATGGTACCTATTCGCTCCCCCAAATTAAGGACTATCTCAGGGAACGGAGTCTTCCGATCCGAAGAGCCTAAAAGTCAAACTTTGGTCAGGCCGTGGAGCAAAGTCTCGTAAACTAGAAAAAAGTGAGCCACGGCCCCTGCAAGGATAAAAAGATGAAAAAGTTCATGGAATCCGAAGACACCAGGCTTCCAATTGGGCTTTTTTAAGGCATAAATAAGGGCACCGACTGAATAAAAAATACCCCCGGCCAAAAGCATTCCTAAAGTCGTGGGACTCATGATTTCCATCATCCATTTAATCAAAAAGATGCTTACCCAGCCCATGGACAAATAAAGAACCACATCGATCCAGCGAGGGCGATTACGGACAAAGAATGTCAGGAATAATCCCAAAAGTGTGATCCCCCACTGGCTACCCAGGGTAATCCACTTGGTGGGCTCTAAAAACCAAATATAAGCCACGGGGGTATAGCTACCAGCTATCATCACAAAGATGGCAAAGTGATCCAAACTTCGAAGAAGTGTCTTCTCATTTTCCGCTTTTTTAAATTTATGGTAGAGAGTACTCGCACCAAACATAAAAATCGCCCCGAGTCCGTATATAAAGGAAACAAGGACCAAGTCCCAGTGCCCCCAGACAACAAACATGAGAAACGCCGTCAAGGGAATCCAGAGGAGCGCCCCCAAACCATGGGTGATAAAATTAACTTTTTCACTGGGCATTAAAGTCATGACTTTTCCTTCTAAATATGGCGTTTTTTGATGTGGAAATATGACTTTGATAAACATAGCCCAATCCCTTAAAGTCTTTTATGGACTCCCACCTATCCGGCTTTGTTTCCGTAAGCCAACGGGCCATGGCCCCTCTGGCTTGCTTGGAATAATACCCCAATACGGTATACCGGCCACTGGACCAATCTTGAAATACAGGTGTTATGGTGTTCGAATCCATAAGTAAACTTGCTATGGTTCTAGAGTACTCCTGACTTGCTAAATTTACCAGACCCCCGGAATAATTTTTTTCATATTTTAGATAATTAGAAAGCTTTTCAGACCATAAATCGTAAAGATTTGGTCCACCATATTTCTCCATTTGAAGCCCCATTTCCAATCGATAAGGTAAAATTTTGTCCAGCGGCCTGAGGATTCCATAGAGCCCAGAAAGTATCCTTAGGTGATCTTGTGCCCATTCAAGCGATTGATTATCCAGGGTTTGGGCTTTAAAAGTGGCAAAGACTTCGCCTTTAAAAGCCCATAATGCGGGAACACTCGGGATAGAATCCCATTGGAGTATCCTTTCATAGTTTAATTGAGCTAATCTTGGACTAATGCCCATGTATTTTTCCCATTGTACGGGGTTCCAGGCTTTTAAGCATCCCACCAAGGAAGCGGTATCTTCAGGAAAGGGTGGATGGGAAACTGGAACCCAAGAAGGCCAGGTGAACGATTCCTCCATGGTCTTGGAGGATGACAGAAGTATGAGCATGACATTATCCCCTTGGCTAAATCAAAATTTTAGTATACTTTACTATATAGTAATTTCTGCAATAGGAGAAAGACCCCATGCCTACGTATGATTATGTTTGTTCCATGTGTTCCCATGAATTCGAGGCCTTTCAACCCATGGCCGAGGCTCCCCTCACCCATTGTCCCCAATGTAATGGCGGAGTCAAAAGAAAATTCGCACCTGGAAGCGGCATTATTTTTAAGGGTAGCGGCTATTACGTCACTGATAACAAAAAAAAGACCACGGGTAAGGAATCGGCTTGAGTGTAACCGAAGAAGAAATCCTTTTAGAAAATGCCTCAAAATTGAAGGTCTGCGGACATCCTATTCGTCTAAAAATTCTCTGCCTTATTGAAAAAAACTCCTCCTGTGTAACCGATCTCTGGCAGTGTTTAGGTCAGCCCCAACCGGTTATAAGCCAGCATTTAGCCGTGTTGAAAGAAAAGTCCATAGTCGAAAGTCTCACAGAAGGAAATAAACGGGTCTATTCCATCGTAGATCCCATGGTTAGGGAATTGATCCACAAAATTTTAACCCAGCTTCCCTAATAGACTCTTGCTCCTTTAAAAGAATTCTCTATAATTATCTTCCATGGATGATATGACTTTCAATTTGGGTGAATATACCACCTCAGTACAATTTTTTGCCGATTCCCACAGGATATTGGATCAGGTAGATCTCGCTGTTTTCGATGAAAATACCTGGCCGCTTTTCTCTTCTTATCATGGACCTAAGCTCGTCCTCCCCCCGGGAGAGACCTCCAAACACTGGACTTCAGTGGCGGCTATCCTGGACAAGGCTCTGGAATTGGGCCTGGGTAGGGATAGTCTCATTGCAGGCTGCGGAGGGGGAGTTCTCTGTGATATGACAGCATTTGCGGCTAGTTTGTATATGAGGGGATGTAAAGTAAGATTGATACCCACAACTCTCCTGAGTATGGTGGATGCCGCACTGGGGGGTAAAACCGGCATCGATTACCACGGATATAAAAATCTTGTGGGTACCTTTTACCCCGCTAAAGAACTTTATATTTGCCCAGCATTCGTGGCTACTCTGCCGAATAAGGAATTTAAAAGTGGTTTAGCTGAAGTTATCAAAGCTGCCATGCTGAAGGATGCGGGTCTTTTGGAATTATTAGAACACTCAGTCCCCCTCATATCAGTTAGGGATCCCAATGTGGTTCCTGAATTAATAGTGAGAAGTCTGCAGGTCAAAGGTAAAGTCGTAGAAGCCGACCTTAGGGAAACCGGAGAACGAGCCTTTTTAAACCTAGGCCATACCTTTGCCCACGCCCTTGAAACAGTGACCAATTTTAAATGGAGTCATGGGGAAGCGGTTGTTTGGGGTATAGCAAAAGCTCTGAGACTGGGAGTGCTCTTGGGTGAAACACCGCCTTCCTATGAACAAAGGATTCTCAACCTTTTAAAGTCCTACAACTACCAGTTGACGCAAAATGACGTGCCCCCTGAAGACATTCTAAAAGCCATGAAAAATGATAAGAAAAAGAAGGCTGGTAAAGTAAGATTTATACTCCAAAAGGGACCTCAATCCACCTTCATGACAGAAGTAGACGACGCACTTGTGCTTAAGGTCTTACAACTGGACAATCAAAAAAACTAATCTTTTAGATACCTAAAAGGGAGGCCACCTGCTTTAAGGGGGCCTCCTTTCTTTTGTAAATTTATTACATATAAAAAAAGGCTGACTGCTTGTAGAATCTCTACAAACGGCCAGCCTTATTTATTTAAGAACGTTTAACGAACCAGAAATTAACCCTTCACAGAACCTAAGGTCAAACCTGAAACCAAGTACTTGGAAGATGCCAAGAACAAAATAGTTACAGGAATGGACACCATCAGAGCTGCAGCGGAGAACTTACCCCAGTCAGTATTGAACTGACCCTGTAGTCTCTGGAGTCCCAACGGCCAGGTGTGCATATTAGGATCTTTGTTCAACATAATTTTCGCCAGCAGGTAATCGTTCCAGGCGGTCATGAAGTTAAACAAAAACACAATGGCCAGGGCAGGAGCTGCCAGGGGGAGCATAATCCTAAAGAATGTCTGCATCTTGGTAGCCCCGTCGATAGTAGCGGCTTCTTCCAATTCCTTGGGAATTGTATCGTAATATCCCTTGAGAATATGAATCGAGAAGGGAATCGAACTCACGGAATAGGCCACGACTAATCCCACCCAACTTCCTATCAACCCCAGTTTATAGGCTAACATATAGATCGGTAGCAGCAACATGGCCGCAGGGATCATTTGGGTAGCTAAAAGGAAAATCAAACCAACTCGTCTTCCGGGGAAAGCGAATCGGGAGAAGGCGTAGGCAGAAGTGGACGCCAAGGCCACACCCATGGTCGAAGTTGCAATGGTGATCAGCAAGGAGTTCCAAATCCATAGGAAGAAGTCTGTATCAAAAAGTGTGGCATTATAATTTGTTCCCGAAGCGGAAACAAAAGAAAACTCGGTAGCTCCGGATTTTGCATAGAGTATCCGTTTCTCCAAATCTTTTGTGGAGAGCTTGAAAGGAATCTCATAATCCAAGGGAACCAGATTATTTCCGCCGAGAAGAATGACCGCGTGGCCATTTTTTCCCAGAAGTCCGTTGTCTCTGTCATTGATCTTCTGTTCGTTGGCGAGGGGTTCTATATCTGACCAGGTGGTGGATATGGGAAGATTCAAAGTCCTCAATTGGGGCGCTACTTTCACATATCGAACCTTCTCCAAATACCAATCACCGTAGGGATCCTGTACCAGTTCTTCGGTGAAATATTCTGGTCTTAGATCCACAATCCCCTGACTTACAGCGTATTCGTAGGCTGTACTGGTCAGTTCGGGAACATAAGAAGGATTTCCTTCCACAGCGGGTAAATTGATGACTTTAGGAGTGGATTCATCCACCACAGTGGTCACTTTTTCCTTGGAAATCATTTCCCTGTCGTAACCCGTGTCGATATAAACACTGGCCTCGGCCATCTCGATGGTTGCGGCGATTTTCTCATCCATAACCACTTGAATCTCATCTTCATTTTTGTAGATGATTCTTTCGATGATCACATCGCTCATCTTGTCTTTAGAAACAGCGAAATCCATTTCTTTACCAGAAAACTTGAACTTGATCGTCCGCTGTTCTTTCTTACCCATCTGAGCATCAAACTTCTTCTGAATTTCTTCAGGGGTCCTTTCTCTCAAAATCTGCATTTCCTGCTCGGAGAATCCCTTGGGAATCCAAATTCGGTCCGTGGGAATAATGTCCAAAGAGGTGGAAAGTACCCGGTTTCCTGGTCGCAAGGATATGGTTAGTACCCGTAGTGCGGGATACAGCATAATAAAACTTAATGCGACTAGAGTGATATGTAGCATTACCTTTACAAATGGACTGTCGCCCCGAGAACGGTGGAAAATCCAGCGATAGAGGGATGTCTTTTTTTTAGTTGCCATGGATCAGGCCTCCCCTTCCGCTACTTCTACGCGGACAATTTTCTTCTTCTTTTTTGGTGAAGCCATTTCTTTTGCCTGTCCAGAAACCCGGAATTGTATGATAGAAACAACCATCAAGATCGCAAAGATCACGAAGGCAAAAGCCGCCGCAAAACCATAGCGATTGGGTGACTGAAAAGCGGTTCGGTACAAGGCTGTTACCAGAATATCTGATGTTTCCAAACTATTGGTATTGATAAAGAAAGGGACGTTGAAGTTATTGAAGGTCCAAATCACACCTAAAACAATAGCGGGGGACATCACAGGTTGGAGCATGGGCAAAGTAACATTTTTAAACTGTTGCCAAGCATTAGCACCATCAATCTCAGCGGCCTCGTAGAAGTCCCTGGGAATGGATTGAAGGCCACCCAATAAAATAACCATCATAAAAGGAATACCGAGCCAAATATTTACAATATTCATGGCCACAAGGTTCCAGAACCAGTCTGAAAACCACTGGATAGGTACTAACCCTATGGATCTTAAAATATTATTGAACATTCCGTACTGGTAATTGAACTCTCCCAACCAAGCCAACACGGCCACCACGTTGGGAACAGCCCAAGGAATCACCAAGAAGGTTCGGTAGATACCCTTGAACTTCAGATCACGGTTCAAAAGAAGGGCCAGAGCCAAACCGCCACCCACATGGAAGGTAACTTGAATTGCGGTCCAAAGAATTGTTCTTAGGAAAATGGGGAAGAAAAACTCATCCCTCAGAATTGGTTGGTTAAATATATTTGAAAGGTTAATCAACAGCTGATCAAAACCAAAAGCGGGATTGGTAAACTGTGGCTCTTTTGCCGCCATATTGGTAAAGGCCAGGTAAGCCTCGTAACCAATGGGTATAATTAGTAGGAAAATCAGTCCCAATGCCGCTGGGGCTATGAGCATCACAGGTACTGAATGTTTCCAATTCAGCGCTTTTCCTAAAACAAGGTGAATAATGAATTCGAGTAGTACAGCAACTAAAATAACTGCCAGAACTGTGAATCCAACCTGAAACAGGCTTTCTGGAATAATTTTTAGTAACTTTTCAAAAATTGGTGGCATGGGCACTCCTTATAACATAAAAGAAGGGCAGACTGGGTCTGCCCTCACCTTTTATGATGCGTTTATTGCTTTGCGGCTGCGGCAGCCTGCACAGCTAATTCCTGCATGGCCTTCGCTGCTTCGGTCGCTGTGGTCTTATTGCTAAGAACTTCAGCCATTTTGGGTCTCATGGAGTCCCAGTTATATCTCATTTCAGGTACTGTAGGCATGGGGGTTCCCACGGCCAACTGATAGGCAGAGGCCTTCAGCAAGGAGTTCTGAATCTCGTCCTCGACCAGTCTTTCCTGTCCCAGAGCTTCCTTGGTGGAAGGTAGTCGGGTCAGGTAGGTCACCATTTGTGTCTGGTTTTTGAGGTTGGTGGCAAAGTTAGCAAAATCAACCATGACCTTCAAACGAGCGGGATCCACAGTGGAAGACTTGGAGAAGAGGATGTATTTTCCAGAGGTATAAGGAGCTGGCCATAGACCAGTTTCTTTCACCATAGGAAGACGAGCAACTCCGAGTTTTTCACCCAAAGCACCTTGGTAGTCAGCCAAAGACCAGTCACCATTCACAATCATGGCTGCTTTTCCTTCCTTAAAGAGGGTGTCGGCAGCAGCATAGTTATTTTCTGGAGGCATAATGGCATATTTGTACTTTAGGTCATAGAGGAATTGAAGGGTTTTTACCATGGCTGGTGTATCCAAAGAAGGTGTGACACCATCATCAGCGAACACTTTTCCGCCAAAACCACCGAGCCAAGGAACGAGCCAGAAGGGTTCTTTCTGATCAAAAACCAGGCCATATTCATCACCCACGGTGTGCTGGCGGGCGATGGAGATCAGCTGGTCTGTATCAAGAGGAGGATTGGCTACTTTATCCTTATTATAAAGGAGCATGAGATGGTTTCCATTGGACACGGGAACGCCCCAAACCCGATCTGCACCGGTGGAATCTTTCATTTTGGCAGCACGAAGAGCACTGTCATCAAAGAGGTTCACATCAATTCCAGGAATGTCATCGGTAGGAACAATGATTTCAGCAGCAACAAAAGGACCGATATGGTCATTTACGGTCCACAATAGATCAGGAGCATTTCCCGCTTTAGAAGCGGTAATAAAGTCTTCCCGAAGTGCTTCGGTATCTCTATTTTCCACAACAAATTTAAGAGCTGGTGTTTGTGCGGCTCCAAATTCATCTGCGAGAGCCTGTACGAACTGGAGTGCTCCGTCGGCTTCTCCTTCCTGGGTCCAAATCCTATACTCGTTGGCAGACTTCCCACCGCAGGCAAAAAGTGCCATGCTAACGAGGAGAGCAGCCGTAACTTTCATGATTTTCATTGAAAGTTTCTCCTTAAATTAGTTCTATAAAACTGATACACAGTTTCTTAATATGTATTCTCCCCCGGAAAGGATTTTTAGTCAAGGAAAAAATTAGCATTTAACATTCCCCTCAGAAAGCAGGATTTCTAAAAGCCTCTGATTGGACCTGTAGAGCATGCGGTAGACTGTTTCAAAATCCTCGATTGTCCCATAATAGGGATCGGGGACTTCCCCTTCCCCCTCGGGATCCCAGTCCCGGATCATGCAAATCTTTTTCTTTTGCGAAGAAGTTTTGGCCATATATTGGAGATTGTGAAAATTATCCTTATCCATGGCGAGAATGAGATCGAACTCTTCAAAGTCCGGAGGAACCACGGTGCGCGCCCTATGGGTCAAGGAAAAGCCGTGGTGCTCTGCGGTGGCAAGACTCCGGGGATCCGCCAGATTTCCCGTGTGCCAGTTCCCGGTTCCAGCGCTGTCCAGTTCAAATTGGGACTCCAAATCTTTTTCCTTCACCAAGTGTTCCATTATCCCCTGGGCTAAGGGGGACCTGCATATATTCCCCAGACAGACAAATAGAAGTTTCATTCTCCCCCCTTAAGTTTTGCAATTTCATCCCGGATCAAGGCTGCTCTTTCAAATTCCAGGATTTTAGCCGCCTCCACCATTTCCTTTTCCAAAGCGGAAATCAAACTCTTTTTTTGTTCTGGAACCAGGATATTGTAGCGTTTTCCCAGGGCTTCCAAGGTCTTTGTGGTGGTGTCCTCTAAGGTGGGAACTTCCCTGACCAGAATATCTTGCACAGTTTTAATAATAGTTTTTGGGGTAATGCCTAGGGCAAGGTTATGGGCTACCTGTTTTTCCCGTCGGCGATCGGTCTCACCTATGGCCTCTTTCATGGCATCGGAAATCCTATCGGCATACATTATCACCCGACCTTCGGAGTTTCGGGCCGCCCGTCCAATGGTTTGAATCAGACTGGTGGCGGACCGGAGAAAGCCAATTTTATCCGCATCCAAAATAGCCACTAAGGCTACTTCCGGGAGGTCTAATCCTTCCCGCAGGAGGTTGATCCCCACCAACACATCAAATTTGCCCAGTCGCAGATCCCGGATGATTTCCACCCGCTCAAAAGTCTCCACTTCCGAGTGGAGATACCGGGTTTTCACCCCCAGACTTACCATATAATCCGTGAGTTTTTCCGCCATCTTCTTGGTTAGGGTGGTGAGCATCACCCTGAAACCTTTTTTCACCGTGGCTTGGATTTCGGAATAAATATCCTCCATCTGCCCTTCACTGGGCCTGATTTCAATCTGGGGATCCACCAGTCCCGTGGGACGGATGATCTGTTCCACGATCTTCTGGGATTTGGCCAGCTCTTCCTTACTGGGGGTGGCCGAAACAAAGATCACCTGGGGAACCAGGGATTCGAATTCCTCGTACTTCAAAGGGCGATTGTCCATGGCCGAGGGAAGACGGAACCCAAAGTCTACCAAGGTCTGTTTTCGACTTCGATCCCCATTGTACATGGCCCGAATCTGGGAAAGGGACACGTGGCTTTCATCCACAAAAGTCATGAAATCCTTGGGAAAATAGTCCAGAAGGACAGCTGGACGCTCCCCTTCTTTTCTCCCGGTGAGCTGGCGGGAATAGTTCTCAATCCCCGAACAGTAGCCCATTTCTTCAATCATTTCCAAATCGTATTCGGTCCTGCTTTTGATCCGCTCCGCTTCTAAAATTTTTCCCTTGGCTTGAAGATACTCGTAATGAGCGGTGAGCTCACTGCGGATTTTACCCACGGCGCTTTTCACCTCTTCCTCGGGCATGACGAAATGCTTGGCGGGGAAAATGGTGCAGGTTTCCACATCTTCTATGGTCGCACCGGTGAGGGGATTGAACCGGCGAATCCGGCTGATCATCCCCCAATCGGTGTCGATCCGAAGGCCCTCTTCCAGGTAGGCAGGTTGAATCTCCAAGCTCTCCCCACGCATTCGGAAAGACCCCCTGTCTAAAACCGCATCGTTGCGCTCGTACTGCAGGGTGATGAGCTGCCTTCGGAGCCCCGCTAAATCCAACTTGTCCCCGAGGTTCAGGGGAATACGCATTTCAATGTAACTGACCGGGCTTCCCAGACCGTAAATAGCTGAAACCGTGGCCACAATGATCACGTCTTTACGGGAGGCCAAGGAGGTAGTCGCCGCCAGGCGGAGCCGGTCTATCTCTTCGTTTATGGAGGAATCTTTTTCAATATAAAGATCTTTGGAGGGTACATAGGCTTCGGGCTGATAATAATCGTAGTAGGATACAAAATATTCCACCGCATTGTGGGGAAAAAAATCCTTGAACTCCCTGTACAACTGGGCTGCCAAGGTCTTGTTGTGACTCATGATGAGGGTGGGTTTTTGGACCTGCTCTATTATCTTGGCCATGGTGAAAGTTTTCCCGGATCCGGTCACCCCCCGGAGGGTTTGGTATCTCAAGCCATCACTTAATCCCTGAACCAACTCGCTTATAGCCTGAGGCTGATCTCCCGAGGGAGGAAAGGGAGATTCCACTACAAATTTCATATATTGTTTCCTATTCCCACTGATAATTCTTCGGGCGCTGACTCAGGGTGATCTGCAGGGTTAGCTTTTCTTTGCCCCGATAATAGGTGACTGGAATAACTTGTCCTGGTTTTGAGGTTTCCAAGGCCCCGTAGAGATCCGAAAGGGATTCCACAGGTTTCCCCCCCACTTCCACGATGATATCTCCCCCCAGTAAAATGATGGTTTGACCATAGCGAATGGCCTGGTTCCGTAAACCGCCCCTAAGTCCTACTTTTTGTGCATTCCCCCCCTCCAAAATCCGGGAAATAAGGATACCCTTCTGTACAGGAAGTTTGGCAGCCTTCACCAAGGCCGGGAAAATTTGGACGGGAACGATATCGATCCAGCCCCGACGGACCTCACCGAACTGGATCAGATCCGGAACCACCCTCCGTGCGGTGTCCACCGGAATAGAAAATCCAATTCCCACGGATCCTCCAGAGGGGCTGAATATCATGGTATTGATTCCTATCATTTGGCCCTTGGTGTTGATCAGAGGACCTCCGGAATTTCCCGGGTTGATGGCAGCATCGGTCTGGATCATATCCTGAATAATCAGACCTTTTTCATTTTGGAGCGGTCGACCCAGGGCAGAAACAATTCCGGTGGTCAGGGTGCGGGTCAAGCCAAAGGGATTGCCGATGGCCAGAACTTTCTGCCCGACTTTCAGTCCTGTGGAGGTCCCAAAGGGAACCGTAGTCAGGTTTTTTCCCGCAGGATCAAAGGAAACCACCGCCAGATCATTTTCCGCGTCCACCCCCACGACTTTGCCCTCAAACTGGGTACCATCGGCCAAATTCACAAAGACCTTCACCGCCCCTTCAATGACATGGTTGTTAGTGAGAACGTATCCCCGGCTATCGATGATGGACCCTGAACCACTCCCCCCGGATTGGGGAACGGGTTCCAAAAACCAGTTATAATTCACCACTTCCGTGGTAATGTTTACGACTCCATCGTTCAAGGTTTCATAAATCCGGATATTCTGAGCTTCCTCGGGCTGATAATCCCCAAAGGCTTCCAACCCCGGAACTGACTGAACGGGTATGGTTTGAAGGTTGTAGGATTGGGGGATCACTTCAGTTTTCACACCATCCCCGGTTCCGGAGGATGAATTATTAAAATATAAAAGGGTAAAAGCCCCCAAACTAAAGGCCAAGACCGCGGTTAACCCTAGGCGGACCCACATTTGGTGCCGGCTGTAAAGTCTCATTATTAATCCCCTCCCCATTTAAAAACAGCAACGATAAAATCTTGATCTCAAATATATGCTTTGGAGATTATCCTGGGAATAGGGTGATTAAAAATTCTATATTTATGGGGGTCCTGGGGTCTCAAAACCAACCGAATTGCCCGCCTTTCCCTCCTCTAAGTTCCCAAGCTTCCTCCAAATGGTCATCATTTAAGCAGTTCTGAGAATCTAAGTCCGCCAAAGTCCTGGCCAACCTCCAAATCTGAATCAGACCCCGGGAAGAAAAACCTGAACTTCGGGTGCTACGGCTCCATCGGGTGAATAAATCAGAACCACATTCGGGCATGGTGCGAAGCTGTGCATGGGTGAGCCGGGCATTGGGGAGTCCCAGGCCTCCTGGTCGGTGAAGGGAAATTAACCGAGCTTCCCGGATTCTATTTTTTAAAACCGTTGTGTCATCATCCGGGCTAAGAGCGAGTTCTTCAGGAGAAGAAGGTGAGACTTCAATCCGAAGATCCAGCCGGTCCAGCAAAGCCCCGCCTAATTTTTTAATATAGGATCCCTTTTCCACAGGAGAGCAGGAGCACCAGCCCTCGGACCGGCCTGTTTGACCACAAGGACAGGGATTAGCCGCCAGAACCAGCTGAAAGGCTGCGGGAAACTGGTAAAATCGCCCTGCTCTGGAAATCTGAACCTGCCCCTCCTCTAGAGGTTCCCTCAGTCCCTGGAGAAGGTCGGATTTAAACTCTGGGGCTTCATCGAGAAAGAGAACCCCTTGATGGGCTAAGGATATTTCCCCAGGCCTGATTTGCTGTCCACCGCCCAATAGACCTTCCGCCGAAGCTGAATGATGGGGGTGTCGGAAAGGCCGACAGGGAAGTAGGCCGCTCCGGCTTTCCATTCGACCGGCCAAAGACCATAGTCGGGTTGTTTCCAGAGACTCTTCCTGGGACCATTCGGGCAACAATCCCGCCAGGGTCCGGGCGGCCAAGGTTTTTCCACTTCCCGGAGGACCTAATAGAAAAAGATTGTGTCCCCCGGCGGCGACTGCCATCAGAGCCCGCTTTACTTTCTTTTGCCCCTTCAATGTCCTAATGTCTGGAAATTTCGAAGAATGGGGCACCTGGCACTGAAAATTGGATTTTTCACCGGTTTTGTAGGGCTCCAAGGAAACCAAATCTTTTAACTGGGACAGGTGGTCCACTGCTAATATTTTTATCCCTTCCAAAACCGAGGCTTCTTGGGCGTTTTCCCGGGAGATCAAAAGGAAGGTTATCCCCGCCTTCCTGGCGGCTACCGCTGCGGAAAGAACGCCAGGAACGGGGCGAACCCGGCCATCCAGCTGTAATTCACCCAAGGCCATAAGGGATTCTTCCCATCCTGAAACCTGGTCTGATTCAATTAATAGGGAGAGAGCCAGAGCCAGATCAAAGCCGCTGCCGGACTTGCGGATATCCGAGGGGGACAAATTAATAAGGATTCTTTCCAAAGGAAAGATAAATCCCGAATTCCGAATGGCCGCTCTGACTCGTTCCCGGGCTTCCCGGACCGCAGCCCCCGCAAGACCGGTGAGGTCAAAACCGGGTATACCCCGTCTTAAATCCGTTTCAACCCGGACCAACTCTCCATCGTACCCCTCGGGACTATGACTGTAGATTTCCATTTACCACCTCAGGTATACGGAAGGGGACAAAGGGGAGCTCTGCTTTGAAATGATAAGGAATTATACTTTCGAACCCCAGTTCAATGGAAATTTTCTTGATATTGGCGAATTATTCGATTTTTTTTCTCTAAAAATCCTGGATCTTTTATCGCACTCTCTACGGCTTCTAAAAAAAGCTCTTTATCAGGATAACTCTTTCGTATACCTATATAAAAGGGAATTTGGCTGTTAGGTATAAATCTTACTTTTTTCATACCCAGATTACCCGTATATCCCAATTCCTTGGCATAGTGAAGAGCTTGCTCAGAACCCATAATAAAAAAATCCCCCACACCTCTTAAAAAAGCCATATGCATCATGGCCAGGGGATTGAGCACCATATACCGCTGGATGTAATCCGGAACATTTTCCTTTTCCCAGGCCACCCCTTCTTGACTGATAAAAATCAGGTCCTTCAAGTCTTGAAAGTCTTTGGCGTTTTCGATCTGTGCTTTCTTGGGATTTTTTTGATTGTAAACTAAATTTCCATAATCCCAAAGGTATAAAGGTTCTTGAGTAAAATCTGCATAAACCCTGCGGGATTCGGAGTTATAGGTACAAAAGACATCGGCGTCGCCATTTTGGACTTGAAACTGTGCTCGATTCCAAGGATAAGCCCGGAACTGGGGTTTATACTGGGGAAGAAGTTCAAACAATGCCTCTAAAATTTCCTTGAACATCCCCGCAGGATGGCCATCCACCACGTAACTGGTGGGGGGGCTTTCTTGAGACAGGGCAATGCGAATGGGAAGGGACTCTCCCATTTCTTGAGCAAACGTTGAAACGGCAAACAAAAGCCAAATCCCCCCCAAAGCTGGATACTTCAATTTTCCCTCCCCTGGAAACCCCCAGAATAAAGGTTAGTACCTTATTAAGAGATTTCAAGTATTTTCGCCCCAAAGCCCCTATTGTCCCAGTTAAAGTTGTGGATTATAAAGGATTATGAAGTTTTTACTTTTTTCTGGAATTATTCTTCACTTCCTGGTGCCCATGGTTTCAAGCCCTGGACTCTTTGGTCAAAATAGCGAAAAAATAGCTTTTGTCACCTTGGAAAACCAGTCTGGAGATCCTCGGTACGAATATTTAGCCCCCATCATCGAAGGAATTCTCCTCTACGATCTCAGTGAGAAGGGTTCGGTAAACCTGGTGGAGCGGAAAAATCTCCAAAAAATTATGGTGGAACAGGAATTCCAGCAGTCTGGGATCACAGATCCCACCGAAGCCATAAGTCTTGGGAAGATTGCAGGAGCAACCCACCTCATCTATGGCAATTACACCTTGGTCAATGGAGAGGTTCACCTGAGTCTCCAACTCACCCAGGGAGAAACCGGAGATACCTGGGTTTTTAAGGAAAGGGGATTCTCCGAGCACGTGGTCCATCTGGCAGCGGAAAAAATAATCCGCCGGATTTCCGGAAGAACCTTGGTTTTAGCCGATTCCACCAATAACCGGTCCTTAGTTTCCCTGAGGGATGAAACCCCGGGGATCCTAGCCCTCCATTCCCGCATCATAGGCGCTAAGATTTTTATTGATGGGGAATTTGCCGGTTTTACCCAGGGGGATGAAAAAAAACCAATTTTATTCGAACACCTTCCTCCGGGAAATCACACAGTTAGAACTCATTTGGAGGATAATTTCGGGGTCTTCCAACTCCCCGCTTTAAAATTTACCGACTGGGAACATACCGTGGATATCAAGCCGGGGAGACAAACTGCGGTGATCGATGAATCCTTGAATTTTTTTACAGCGGTAGAGCAAATAACAAGTATCGCATACGACAATAAATCCGTATCTTCAGGACGTAAATTACTCCTCAAATCGGAAAAAACGATTACTTACACCACTCCTGAGGGAGTTGCACGAACTCTTAAAATAGAATTTGTACCTAAAGCAGGATCTCCTGACCAAATGCTGGGGAGATATTCCTTAAGTACCCCTGGAACTCAAGAAATAGTTTTAAACACCGCTTGGGATTACCCCCTAGCCGGGAACCCCAGGGATGATAAAATTCTAAAAATCGGGGACTTACTTTTGGAAGCCAGCTTTTATCTTTCCGGTACTTCTTACATCCTCCGGTGGGAAGTAAAACGAACTGATATTGATTCAGAAACCCTAGGAAGATGAGATGAATATTTATGATTATTTAAAAAGGATAGATTGGGAATCCACAGGGCTCCCTTTCCCCCAAAACGACATTCCATCCCTAGAAGGAATTCATCTGAGGCACGTGCTCACCTTTCCTTTTGAGAACCTGGATGTGTTTCTCACCGGGCAGGTCAGTCTTGTACCCCAGAGACTCTGGAATAAGCTCGTGGATTCCCGTCGGGGGGGATGGTGTTTTGAAATGAATGGGCTTTTGGATTTGGTCCTTAGGGAATTAGGATTCAAAATCCGCCCCCTCATGGCTCGAAACCTCATGGCCCCGGGAAAACCCCGGACCCACGAGGTTCTTTTGGTGGAAACCCAGGGAAAGGTTTTTTTAGCGGATACGGGCTTTGGGGGAACAGTCCTACGTAAACCCTTTCTCTTTCAAGAAAACCGGGTGGAAAACCACCATGGACTGGATTTTAAACTAATAAAAAGACTGGGGGAGGCTCCAGGAACCCCCTGGGAAGAGCCCCCCCTCTGGGTACTTCAAACTAAAAAGGAAGGCCAATGGGCTGACCTTTACGGGTTTACTTTAGAACCCTTTGAAACCCAGGATTTCTCAGTGGCGAATCATTTTCATACCACAGGAGAAGCCTCCAGTTTTCTTCAAGCCCGGTTGGTGAACAAGGCACTTACCGATGGACGTCTGAGTTTAGTGGATCTGACCCTCAGGCGCTATCTTTATACGCCCCAGGGGGAAAATAAAATATCTGAAAAAATAATATCCACCCCGGAGGAACTTCAGATAGTCCTGGAGGAAAAATTTGATTTGGAACTCACCCTAGGTCAAGCAATAACTCTCTATGAGAAAAAAACTCCTCCCGCGCAGTTTGACAGTGGATTTTTCTTACTTTCCCAAGAAAGATAATCTATAATGATCTTTATGAATTCCGACGAAAAATTAATTCTTGCAAAAATAATTGGAGCCATGGCCTGGGCCGATGGGGAACTTCATCCCCAAGAACTTCGTCAGGCCTTAGTCCAGTTGGGACATTTGAACCTCTCCGATGTTAATCTGGAAGAAATGGTAAAAAATTCCAACAAATTCCCTTGGGAAATGGATTTTAATAAATCCCCCATCACCTTCCAACTCGAAACTATGAAAAGGTGTTTTCTAGTGGCTAGGGCGCATTACGGAATGGCCATGACTGAGGAGGCCATGCTTCGTAAAATGGCCCTACAGATTATGCCAAATAAACCATGGCTGCAGGTAAAAAAGTGGCTGGAGCTATTTTTCACCTTTGAAACCGAAACTTTAGCGGTTTTAGGCACTTCTGAATACCTTTAGGAATTGATCCAGGAGGTGTCATACCTCTGTAAAAGCCAGTCCAACCGATCCCGCCCCTCTTCGGTAAGACCCCAGGTTTCAGAATCCTCCCGGTAATACTTTTGGTGAAGGGAATTCACACCTTTCCATAGATTCTTCCATGGTTTTCCAGTCAGGAATTCAAACCGGGACTTGGAAAGGCCTTTTTGAAGTCGCAATCCTGTTAAAAGGATTTCTTGGAAATGCTCCTGTGGTGACAGTTTTTCCACATTTCGATTCCCCCAGGGAGACTGGGAATTCCCTGACCAATCCCAAGTTTCCGGATTACTAAACCGTACCCACCCATCTCTTGTGGGAAGAAGGGAGACGGCTCCCGGCCCCAATCCCAGGCAGGGGCTCATCTCCCAGTAGGCAAGATTATGGATGGCCTGTTTACCCGGGAGGGCAAAATTGCTGATTTCATAATTTTCATACCCCTGGGCCTCCAAATAATTCCGGCCCTCTAGCCACCACAATTGCCTAAGCTCATCCCCAGGAACATTTAATCCCTGCCGAATACTCTCATCCAGTGGAGTTCCTTCTTCTTGAATGTATTCATAAAGGGCTAGGTGATCCGGAGCCCATTCCAGGGCTTTTTTCAAGTCTTGCAATATGCCCAGGTGGGTTTGACCCGGAAGTCCTGCGATGAGATCCAAGGACCATTCCCCAGACCAATGGGATTTTACCAATTCCAAAGCCCCCTCAGTTTCTCCCGGATTCACCAGGCGGCCCGAGGCATGAAGAACCTTCGGGTCGAAGGTTTGGATTCCCAAACTCAGACGCCCCACGCCACCTTGGGACCAAAGATTCAGCTTTTCCAAACTCAAGGTACCGGGATTCACCTCCACAGTGGCATACCGGGACAAGGGAATCGAAGGATTTCTCAGGGTGGGTAAGTTTAATTCCTGGAGAAGAGTATTCCAGATATCCAAATTCACCAGGGAAGGAGTCCCCCCGCCGAAATACACCGAGGCTACACCCCGGGATTGAATCAAGGGTAAAAAAGTGGACCACTCGGTTAAAAGATGGTCAAGCCAGGATTTTTGCTGATCCAAAGAAAAGGAATCGCAGGAAAAAAACGCACAGTAACCGCATTTTTTCCTGCAAAAAGGGACATGTATGTAGAGAGACAAGGGCTCTTTAAGATCCCAGGGCCCCTCAGGGCTGACCAAACTCACCCAAGGGCCAGTACTGAAGAAATACCAGGGCTAAAATATCGTATCCTTTTATGACTCCCCAGAGGCGGGAATCACTGGAACCGCTCCGATTATCCCCCAGTACAAAATATTCATCCTT
>CAZUXL010000057.1:2133-21498 GCA_964624355.1 uncultured Spirochaetales bacterium | reverse complement strand
CTAATGTTGACCTATTTAGGCCATAAGGCAGGAAAACAGGAATCCCTGGACTTTTCCGAAGTATGTCAACGATCCCTCCACAATTTAAGTGCAATTTTACCCTCAGGGATTTCACTGGAATCAAAATTTCCTACTCCCGGTCCTCGGATCTGGGGAAATGAAAAACAAATAGATCAAGTTCTTTCTAATTTGGTGGAAAATGCAGTGGAATCCATGGGCTCTGGAGTAGGGAAGTTAATATTAAAAATTACTACAGGTATACCCCATGAAATACCATTCCACCGAAGGGTCCCTCAGGAGTGGCATTCCAGCGAATTAAATTGTGCGTATCTGGAAGTAACGGATAACGGATGTGGCGTCAATGATAAAGAATTAGAAGCTCTTTTCGAACCTTTTTATTCAAGCAAATTTACAGGACGAGGCTTGGGATTGGCTGTGGTTTTAGGAATAGCTAGATCCTTAAATGGACATGTTACGGTGGAAAGTCTTTTAGGGAAAGGGAGTACCTTCCGATTCTTCCTTCCTGTTATAGTTTAGCCCCCCCCAGTGTCCAAGTTTCTTAAAAGCCTAGTAATGATTAATTGGAAATAAAGGGTGTCTTTCTGGAATAAAGGTTAGATGTTAATTGGGAAGTAATAAAGATTGCCACATCTTTATTTCCGATGGTATTTCCTGGAAGATTTTTGTCACCAACTTTTATTAAACCCTTTTTGGAAGAGTCTTTTACTTGAGGCAGTCTAAATAAAGTCCAATCAATTCTACTTTCTGTCAGTATTTTATATTCATCTTGTTTATCCTTCATCAGTTCAGGAAATATAAGTTTCATCCCCTGGCACCATAAATACTCCAAAAGCCCCCGCTTATCGCCAGGAACCAACAAGGCAGCATGGGAGACGAGAATATACTTTTCTACCTTCAGTTCAAATAATGCGCCTATGATACGCTTGGTGACTTCGCTGTAATAAGGCTTCTCTTGTTTTCCAATACCTAAGGTGTTTATCACTGCGAAGCAGCCGCGGAAAATATCCTTGATGGCAGCGCTGTCTCTGGCATCACCTTTAAAAACATCTAGACGTGAATCCTTTAAAAGTACCTTAGGTGGATTTCTGGTGAGAAATTTAACTTTAAAATTGCTTTCCAGGAGTGTTTCAGCCAAATATTTTCCAACCATCCCCATTCCACCGATAACTCCCACTGTCTGAGATTTTTCCATTGGTACATCCTTGTTTAAAGGGTAAAGTAAGCTGAGGTTAATTACTAGGAGTGGGGTTAATATTTCTCAATCTGACTTGAAATATAAGTAAGTCTTGATTTGATTTTTGTAAAATAATATTTTTGATCCTTAGGAGTTTAAAAATTGATTACAACTACGGTTTTTTCCTCTCCCTTGGGGGAACTTCTTCTAGGATCATGGGGAGAAATGCTTTGTCTTTGTGATTGGGTTCATGGGAAAAAACGTAAAGCCATGGATGACAAGATACAAAGTCTTTTAGGCTCGAAATATATTTTGGGCGAATCGTCCTTACTTCAGCAGACAAAAAAAGAGCTAACAGAATATTTTTCAGGGGAACGAATTGCCTTTTCCCTCCCCTTGATTCCCTTGGGTACTCTTTTTCAAAAAGAAGTTTGGGAAGGACTTCTGGCCATACCCTATGGTGCAACCATCACCTACGGGGAATTTTCCTCCCGTTTAGGTAAGACCAGCTCTTTGAGAGGGGTGGCTGCTGCCATCGGGGCTAATCCACTGAATATTCTTATTCCCTGTCACAGGGTGATGGGGGTCAATCAAAGATTGGTGGGATATGCAGGAGGTCTTTGGGCTAAAAGAGGTTTGCTGAATCTAGAAAATCCCGGATGGGAAGTCCAACGTAATCTTTTCGACCAGGAATAAGACCAAAGCGAAGAGTTGTACTCCGAATTAGGGGCATTTCCCTTTACAAAAAAAGAATTTTATGGGATAGTCCGGCATGGAAAACCGCAGCATTTTTCTCAACTTATCACCCCTGGATCACCGCTATTACCTGGCCAATAGGGCCCTTTTCGACGCTCTAGCCCAGTGCTTGAGCGAAGAGGCTTCGATCCGGTACGCCGTCAAAACAGAACTGGCCCTTCTTAAGGCCCACGTTCGGTTCCATTTCCCTGAAAAAGATCAGAAACGCCTGCTGGGAGCCCTAGAAGGCCTGGAAGATAAGATCGATCCTGCGGAAGTATACGCAGAAGAGGAAAAAACCCAGCACAATATCCGTGCCATGGTAAACATTCTAAAAAAATTCATTCCCGAAGAACTCAATGCTTACGTTCACTTGGGGGCTACCTCGGTAGATATGCTGGATACGGCCCAATCTTTAAAAGTACGGGACGCAGTCCTTCAAGTTATTTTACCCCTTCTTGCCGACTTGGAGCTGGAACTCTGTAAAATCTGTGCCGCTGAAGCGGATACTCCCCAGATAGGCCGAACCCATGGTCAATATGCAGTGCCCATCACCTTGGGCTTCGCCTTGGGGGAATACGTCTCCCGGTTAGGGAAATCCATTTTAAAAATTAAAGAATTGGCCGGGGATGTGAAAGGGAAACTGGCAGGAGCCGTGGGTTCCTACAACGCCACTTCGGTCATCACCCCGGATCCCCAGGGTTTTGAAAAAGCCTTCTTGTCAGAACTCGGTCTGGAACCCTCTGAGCACTCCACTCAAATGGTGGAACCTGAATATCTATTAAGACTTCTTCTGGAAATCAACGTGGCCTTCGGTGTCATAGCCAATTTGGCGGACGATCTGAGAAACCTTCAACGATCTGAAATATCCGAAGTTCGGGAAGAATTCACATCTACACAAGTGGGATCTTCGACCATGCCGCAAAAGCGAAACCCTTGGAACTCTGAACATGTGAAATCTCTCTGGAAGGCCTTTGCACCCCGGGTTATGACCTTTTTCATGGATCAAATTTCCGAACACCAGAGAGACCTGACCAATTCCGCTTCGACCCGGTTTATCTCCGATTATTTAGCAGGATTCACCGCTGCGGTGAGCCGTATGAAAAAGGTATTGACCACCTTAAAAGTAAATAAAGATCGGCTTAACGACAATATTACCAAAGCTGGCGACATGGTTCTCGCAGAAGCGGTTTATATCATTCTTTCCTTGGCGGGGGATGTGGAAGGTCATGAAACCGTGAGAAAACTTACCCTCACCGCGGAAAAAGAGGGTACTCCTTTGGTAAAAGCCCTTCAGTCTGATCCGGATCTTTGGAAAACCCTGGAGACCCAACTGAAAAAATCCACCGGCCGGGATGCCCAGGAGTTTTTCTCCCATCCGGAACTCTATCATGGAATCGGTCCGATGAAAGCCCGGGAACTGGCATCCAAATATAAAACCGCCATGGTAACCTTGAAGGAGAACCTGAAATGAATTTTCAAGAAACATATTCTTACGATGATATCCTTTTAGTCCCCGGGTACGCGGACTTTCTTCCCCATGAGGCCTCTGTGGCCACCCGTCTGGGAGGGAATATTAAACTCAATGCTCCGATTTTATCCGCAGCTATGGATACGGTGACGGAAGACCGTATGGCCATTGCTTTGGCTTTGGAAGGGGGAGCAGGGGTCATTCATCGGAACCTCAGCCCCCAAGCTCAAGCCGAACACGTGGGCCGGGTAAAGCGGTACTTGAACTGGGTCATTGAAAATCCTGTGGTGGTGGAAAAGGGGTCCACGGTGGAAACCGTGCAGAAGCTCATGCAGCAGTATGGGGTCTCCGGCCTTCCTGTGGTGGAAAACGGCAAACTAGTGGGGATCGTCACCGGACGGGATTTGAGATTTTGCACCGATTACACCTTATTAGTGGACAATATCATGACCTCGAAGCCCGTGGTGGAACAGGCTCCCGTAATCGTCTCTACTGCTCAAGAAAAATTCAACACCTATAAAATAGAGAAACTTCCCGTGGTGGATGCAGACGGCCGGTTAACTGGGCTTATCACCGTGAAAGATATGGAAAAACATCAGCTTTTTCCCATGGCCGCCGTGGATGAAAACGGACGGCTCTTGGTGGGCGCCGCTGTGAGTCCCAACGATTTTGACCAGAGAATCCCCCTTCTAATGCAAAACAAGGTGGATTTTGTGGTCCTGGATACAGCCCATGGAGACTCTATCGGTGTCCTTAAAGCCGTGGAAAACATTAAAAAGAAATATGGAATTGTGGTGATCGGGGGCAATGTGGCCACCCGTGAAGGCACCCGCCGCCTGATTGAAGCCGGGGCGGATACGGTAAAAGTGGGAGTCGGTCCTGGGTCCATCTGCACCACCCGGATCGTGGCCGGTATTGGGATGCCCCAATTTTCCGCGGTTTATGACTGTGCTGACGAAGCCAGCAAGTATAATATTCCCGTGGTGGCCGATGGAGGCATCAAATATTCCGGGGATATCGTAAAGGCCATTGGCGCCGGGGCTTCCGTAGTCATGTTGGGAAACCTTTTTGCAGGAGTTAAAGAAGCTCCCGGTCGGGAAGTAATCTACGAAGGCAGAATTTTTAAAGAATATCGGGGCATGGGATCCACAGGAGCCATCGCCGGCGGCTCCGGAGACCGGTACCAAATGGCAAAGAATGCCCCCATCGTCCCTGAAGGTATCGAAGGTCGGGTTCCTTTTAAAGGAGAACTCAAGCCTTTCCTTCATCAGCTTACTGCTGGCCTCAAAAAAGGAATGGGATACTGTGGATGTAAAACCATAGATGAATTGCGTGCTTACAGAAAATTTGTTAAGATTACTGCCGCCGGTCTTCGGGAATCCCATGCACACGATGTGCATATTACCCAAGAAGCGCCGAACTACTCCCGAAACTAAGGAAAGCCCAGTGAATATTGTAATCGTAGGAGCCCAATGGGGCGATGAAGGGAAAGGCAAGATGGTGGACTATCTGGCGGAAGATGCCAAGATCACGGTCCGGTACTCCGGCGGAGCCAACGCAGGGCATACTATCATCACCGGTAACACCATTTACAAAGTCCATCTAGTCCCTTCCGGGATCGTGGGTAAAGATAAAATTGCCGTCCTGGGCAGTGGAATGGTCATTGACCCCGAAGCTCTGTTTTCCGAACTGGAAGAGCTTAAATCCCAGGGACTGGATTGGGAAGGCCGGGTTCTGGTTTCCGATAGGGCACACTTGGTGCTCCCTCATTACAAAGACTTGGATAAGGATATGGAATCCAAACGCCGCATTCCAATTGGAACCACGGGACGGGGGATAGGAATTGCCTACGCACAGAAAGCCCAAAGGGATGGACTGAGGGTGGGGGATCTTTATTCCCAATCCGTCTGGAATACCCTCAGCGAATCTGAAAAATCCTACTTAACGCCCTATAAAGACAAGATGAAATCCATGGTGATCAATCAAGCCTCCTTTATGGCCAAACACAAGGGCGAAAACACTCTTTTTGAAGGTGCTCAAGGGGTTCTTTTAGACTTGGATATAGGAACTTATCCCTTTGTTTCTTCCGGTGTGAGTGCCGCAGCCGGGGCGTCCCTTGGAGGTGGAATTGGTCCTCGGGCCATCGACAAAATCCTGGGGGTTTTCAAAGCCTACTGTACCAGGGTGGGCAACGGCCCCTTTCCTACGGAATTCAAAGCTGGGAGGGATGAAGAAAAAGGTCTCAAACTCCGGGAAATCGGTAAAGAATTCGGAGTGACCACCGGTCGGGCTCGCCGTTGTGGGTACTTGGATCTGGTGGCCTTGAAATACGTGGTCCAGACCAACTCCATCGACGGTCTTATCATCACTAAAATGGATATCTACGATACCTTCGATGAAATCTCCGTATGCACAGCCTACGACATTAACGGGACGAAAACCGAAGATTTCCCCACTTCCTGCGACGAACTGGAAACGGTTGTTCCCGTAACTAAGAGTTTCAAAGGTTGGATGACCGACTTAACCGCCTGTAAATCCTACCTGGATCTACCCCAAGAAGCCAAGGTCTATCTGAAATTTATTGAAGACTACCTGGGGACACCCATATCAGTGGTATCCGTGGGACCGGATCGGGATCAGACTTTTTACCGTGAGGCCGTATGGACAAAATCCTAATATTGGATTTTGGAGGACAAACCGTTCAATTGATCGGTCGCCGGCTCCGGGAGGGTGGGGTTTACGCCGAAATCCTCCCAGGGGACACTCCTAAACCTGCTCCTGAGCTCTTAAATTCCATCAAAGGAATCATCCTTTCCGGTTCTCCATACTCTGTTTATGAGGAAGGATCACCCCACGCCCAATCTTGGGTTTGGGAATCCGACTTACCAAAATTGGGGATCTGCTATGGGTTCCAGCAGATGTCCGAACTCCTGGGGGGGAAAGTTGAGCCCTTACCCCAAAAAGAATATGGCCGCATTCCCCTGGAATTAAAAGATTTTAATCCTCTTTTTGAAGGGGTTCCCTCTGGTTTCCATTCCTGGATGAGCCATGGAGATTCCATTGCCCGATTGGCACCGGGTTTTACCCTGTTAGCCGAATCGGACCATCATCCCGCCGCTGCATGGAACGAAAACAAAAAAATGTGGGGCATTCAGTTCCACCCGGAAGTTACCCACACGGACCATGGGAACACTATTCTGTGGAATTTCGCCTTTGGGATATGTGGGGCCAAAAAAGAATGGGATATGGAAAAGTACCTAGCCTTGGAAGGGGAGAAACTTCGATTGAGGGTCGGGACCCGGAAAGTTCTCCTGCTGATCTCCGGGGGGGTGGATTCCACCGTGGCCGGAGCCATGCTTCTAAAAACCCTGAATCCGCAGCAGGTTCATCTCATGTATATCGACACTGGACTTATGCGGAAAAATGAAAGCGAAGAAGTGGCCCAGATTCTAAAAAGTCTTGGTGCTACCCATTTGTATTTAATAAAAGCGGAAGAGCGTTTTTTAACAGCCCTCAAAGGGCTTTCTGATCCCGAAGCAAAACGCAAAGCCATTGGTGATGCTTTTATCCAGGTCCAAGAGGATGAAGTTGCCCGTTTGGGTCTGGGGGATGATTATTTTTTAGCACAGGGCACCTTATACACCGACCTCATAGAATCCGGCAAAGGCGTTGGAAAAAAAGCCCAAGTCATCAAGAGCCATCACAATGTGGGAACGCCCCTAGTGGAAGCCAAGCGAAAGGCTGGATTAATTGTGGAGCCTCTGGAGATGCTTTATAAAGACGAAGTCCGGGTTTTAGGGCTGAAGCTGGGCATCCATGAAAATGTAGTCTGGCGTCATCCTTTTCCCGGTCCCGGTCTGGGGATTAGAATTCTGGGAGAAATTAGCCGGGAAAAAGCTGATATGCTTCGGGAAGCGGACTGGATTTACATCTCAGAACTAAAAAAGCGGGGCCTATACCGGGCGATTTGGCAGGCTTTTGCGGTTCTCCTACCAGTTCGATCCGTGGGAGTCACAGGGGATGCCCGGGATTATTCCTACGTGCTGGCACTGAGGGCTGTCACCAGTCTGGATGGAATGTCAGCGGATGTTTACCATTTTCCCATGAAGGATCTTTTAGAGATATCTAACTTGATTACCAATTCTGTAAAAGGAATCGGCCGGGTTACCTACGATATCAGCTCTAAACCGCCCTCCACCATTGAGTGGGAATAATTTCCCACTCCTGATCGTTTTGTAGCTATCTCTGCCGATAATAGGAGGGTCTATGGCAATATCCTATTCCCTCCTGCTTACCCAGGGGATACAAGAATTACTGGAGATTTCTCAAGCATTAAAAACCCAGGGGATAAATCTTCCCAGGGTCCGAAGGCTGAAATACCTGGCCGGGTTTCTTGGGATACAAAAGCTCTCGGATTTAGGATTTTGGCTGGAAGACTGGCAAGAAGCGGGGGGGGACAAGGTTTCTCCCATGGATGATGAGACTAAAAATCACTTTTTTAGTCTTATCCAGGCGGTTTTAAGCGAAGTGGAGTCCCCTGAAGTATTCGGTGAATTTGTAAATTCCCAAGGTATTGTTCAGCGGCCTCTTTACAAAAACGAAATCCCTGTTCATCAACTTTTTAATAAACTCAGGCTTATTCATCCCATTGAGTTTAAAAAAAGAAATATTTTCCGACTTCCCTTAACCACGGGAGAAGCCTTTCCCTACAATCTGAGGCTGCCGGCCAGGTTTTTGGAAAGAGCTGATTTGGATGCCTTTCTTGCCTTGATCTACGTTGATCTGGGAAAAAGTCCAAAAAGGGAATGGAGGGAGTACGCCGATATCTTCCAGTCCTTGAGCAGTAAAGGGGTCATTCTTTATCAAGGCGCCATGGACGTTTCCTATGATTTTATAAAAAGTAAAAAACCCTTGCTTCCTTATTATTTATTATATTCTTCGGAAGTCTCCCCACAAGAATTTCTTGCGCGCCATGGTCTTTCCGGTTACATCATGAGTGTATTAAAAAAGCCGGGTGAGCCCTGGAGTTCCCAAGGCCAACCCGTGGGAGATGAAACCGACGAGGATTTTTGGGATATCTATGATTTGGAGTCCGACGAATCCCCGGAAGAAAAACCGGTGGAACTGCAAATCCAACCGCCAATTCCCACTGAGTCCCTTCCCCTAAAAACAAATGCGGGTTTACTCTCCACAGCCCTAACCTGGAAAAACCAGGTGGAAACTCCTCCACCGGAAGAAAAAAAAACTCCTGAGGATGAAACCAGGGTAGAAACCTTGGAAGCCCCTCCAGCCTATTCCCCGCCGATTTTTACCGGAGAAAAGCTGGCAGAAATACCCTTCACCCTGGATAACCTGGAAGATAATAACTATATCTGGCCTCGGGGTATTTCCGATAATGATTTTCTCCCCCCCGAAAAGCGACCTGAAAAATCAGAAGATTACGTCCCTGATTTGATGATTCAGGACCTTCCTGATGATGAGAAGTTATCAACCACAGACTCCTGGGTGCCGGAGTTTAAAGCCCCCCATTATGATGAACATTTGCACAACCTAAGGGAAAGTGAGGAATTTATGGCTGTAAAAAAACAAAATCCATGGCCTAGTTTGATTTTCGGATTCCTATCTGTACTATTTCTGGGATCAGGAATTTATCTTTATACAAACTATCAAGAGACCACCGACCGGGGACTTTATAATCTGGGTACAGAATCCGCCTACCTCCTTTCCCAAATCCTGGATAAATCTTTAGCCCATACCCTTTCATCCACCAATCTTTTTATACCCTCCACTGAAGGAATGAATCCTGCCGATGTCAATGAAGATTTTTTTAACCTCTTTTACCCTTCCCAGTCTGGTGTACGGGGATTTGGTCTTTTAAAGGGGGATTTGGCACCAGTGGTATTCGGGGCTTACCAGCTATCCGATGAAGTAAAAAATGGGATAAAAACCCCAGGAACAATCCCTAGAACTCCAGGGGAAAGCATCTTTTCCCTTTCAGATACAAATCAAAGTGTATGGCAACTTTCCAAAGACGACTCTGAAAGCCATCTTTGGTTTCTGGATTGGAGTGTGATCCTGCCTCAAATTTCTCAAGATGCTGGGCTAATAATTTATTCTCCTAACGGAGAAGTCCTTTATAAATCGGGAGAATTTTGGAAGAATTGGAAAGATTTCACCGTCCCTTCGGCATCCTTTCAATCGGGAGTCCTGGGCGGGCCGGTGAATTATCAAGACAACCAGGGACGAACTGTTTTAGGGGGATTTCATAAAAGCGCCCAGGGTCTTCTGGTAGCGGTAATCCAACCTCAGGTACTCGTTTACAAGACCATACTTCCCTAAAGGTAATCGCTTTCCCCGAGTTCGAATTTTACTATTGTTCTTCCGAGCCTATCGAGAGTATACTTGAATGATGGGGCATAAATGAGTAATCAAGAGAGTCTTTTTGATCTTTGGGAAAATTCTAGGGCTAGTTATGCCGACCTCCCGTTCTTAGGGTTTATTGGTGAGCCTGCTTTAGATTATAAATCTGTACACTTATCCATACAGGCTTTTCAAAAGTGGTTTTTTAGTCTAGGTCTGGTACCCGGTGATAAGGTTGCTATTTTTTCTGCCAATCAACCGTCCTGGGGTGTGGCCTATTTGGCAGTGGTGACCTGTGGAATGGTAGCTGTCCCCATACTGGCGGATTTTCATCCCCGGGAAGTTCAGAATATCATCGAAGCAGGGCAAGTAAAGTTGACCTTGGTGGGAAAATCCCTGGAATCAGCCTTAAAAGACTGGTATGAGTCCCACCCAAATACTACAAACCATCATTTTTACCAATTGGAAGCCACCACCCTGATGTTAAAAGGTCAGGAAGATACCGAAAACTCCGAAATTTTCCCGTCTCCAAAGTCTGAAGATTTAGCGGCTTTAATTTATACTTCTGGAACAACTGGGACATCTAAAGGAGTAATGCTCTCCCATGGAAACCTGGTATCCAATGTTATCTCCTCCGGGAAAATCCCCCCCATTCATTCCGGGGATGAATTTCTTTCGGTTCTACCCTTAGCCCATACTTATGAATGTACATTAGGACTTCTTCTGCCCATGTATGCCGGTTGTCGGGTTCATTATCTGAACAAACCAGCAAGCCCCTCAGTCCTTCTCGCCGCCTTGGAGGAGGTTAGGCCCCAACTTATGCTCACTGTACCTCTTCTCATTGAAAAGGTATATAAATCTAAAATCAAGCCCCAATTGACCAAAGGTATCCTAGGTTTCCTCAGTAAAATCCCCATACTTTCCACAGTAATATACAAAGCAGCGGGAAAAAAGCTCTATGCATCCTTTGGTGGTCGCCTGCAATTTTTTGGAATTGGTGGTGCACCTCTTGACCCGGAAGTGGAAAAATTTCTGTATAAAGGTCGATTTCCTTATTCCATCGGTTACGGATTAACAGAAACTGCTCCGCTGCTTTGCGGAGCCCCCCCCTTAAAGGCACCCTTAGGATCCACAGGACCTGCTATCGATGGGGTCAGATTAAGACTAGCTGATATCGATTCAAATACAGGAGTGGGGGAGATTCAGGTAAAAGGTCCGAATGTGATGAAGGGTTATTTTAATAATCCTGAAGCCACAGCTGAGTGTTTTACCCCTGATGGTTGGTTTAAAACCGGAGATCTGGGTGTGGTGGATTCAAAAGGAATGGTCACCATCCGCGGTAGGCTTAAATCTGTGATCCTCAGCTCCAGCGGGGAGAATATTTACCCCGAAGCCATTGAGGCCTTGATCAACCAGACTCAATTCGTCACCGAATCCTTGGTGGTTTCCCGTGGGAAAGATTTAGTCGCCAAGGTGGTGATCAATTATGAAGCTTTCAAAGAAAGTATGCATTCTTGGGGTGCCAAGGCGCAAGATCTCCAATCTGAAGTAACCAAATACTTGAAGTACTTACAGGAAGAGGTCAATAAACACTTGAACAAGTTCAGTAAAATATCCAACGTGGAAGAGCATGGGGATCCTTTCGAAAAAACACCCACTTTAAAAATAAAAAGGTATCTATACCGAGATGATCAAAAAAAAACTAAATGATTTAGATGTAAAAACCTATTGGCAGTGGAAAGATCGAAGCCGGGTGACCAGGTTTCTTTTAGCTGGCGGGCAGGTGAGGGGAGCCTATACCGATATGTATCTCCCGGTTAGGGAAATGGCGGCAAACCACAACACTGGTCCATTGGAAACATTCCTTCTAGGTCAAGTATACACTGCCGCTAGTTTGTTGACCTTAGGTTTAAAAGGACAGGATAAGCGCAATATTCGTCAGGAATGCGATGGACCCCTGAGGGGTTTTTCCGTGGATGTGAATGCCTATGGGGAAATCCGTGGCTACCTTTTTGTAAATCCCCTGCCGATTTCCACCCTTCATGGTCCCCCGGACTTTTCCCTCATTCAAGGAAAGGGAATCCTGACTTTAACAAAAAATATTGAAAATAAGTCTGTGCCGGTGTCAGGAACAGTCCCCTTAGTATCAGACTATCTGGGTACTAACCTGGAGTATTACTTCCAGCAGTCGGAGCAAACAAAAACGGCTCTCATCGTAGATGTGGACATGGATGGGGCCGGGGATCTCTTTGGGGCAACCGGTTGGATGCTTCAAGCCATGCCCGGCGCGGATCCTCAAGTGGTGGAGGATACATTCTTCCATTTCAGGGAGAAAGCAGGAAACTTGGACTCTCAAGGAGAAAAGGGTATTTTGAGTTTCTGCGAAGATTGGAAGCCAGAAATCCTAGGTCATATTCGGACAGAGTTTTTCTGTCATTGCACCAGGGACCGGTTTAGTAAGTTTATCCAGGCTTTTTCTGGAGAAGAAAAAGCCGATATTCTAGCTAAGGGTCCTTTTCCTTTAGTCACTACCTGCCATAATTGTTCCAGTGCCTACGAGTTTACCAAAGAAGAACTGACCGAATTATTCAACTGATCCAGGAGGATCCCATGGGTTATCAATCTGTCTCCTTCAAAGCTTCCCGGGAGAGGCTGGAAGATCTCATTCGCCAAAGATTAATTCCTGGGGTCCAAAAAGACCAGGTAGACCAACGCATATGGGACCTTTTTGGAGAAACCTGGGCGGTGATGTTCACCGACCTCTCTGGATTTTCCCGAGGTGTGGCTAAATTCGGCATTATCCATTTCCTACAAACCATCTACGAAGCCCAAAGAATACTCATTCCTGTGATTGAAGGAAAGGGTGGAATCATGCTGAAAGTGGAGGGGGATAGTTACCTGGTGATTTTCAGAAAAACGGATGCCGCATTGGATTGTGCCTTGGAAATGCAGAAAATTCTCACAGAATATAATAAAGTCAAAACAGAGGAAGAAAAAGTTTTACTCTGCGTCGGATTAGGATATGGGCCCATGCTCCGAATCGGGGATGAGGATGTCTTCGGGGCCGAAGTCAATGCGGCCAGCAAATTAGGCGAGGATACGGCGAAAGCCCAGGAGATTCTTATTACAGAAGATTTTAAAAACGCCCTGAAGGACGATCATGCCGTGGGTTTTTCGGCGATCAAAGAGGTTCCCCCTGGATCCTTGGGTGCTTGGAAAGTAGAATACTAAATATTGAAGAGGATAAAATGAAAGTACAAATTGAGTTTGATGAAAAAAACGCCCAACACCTGATGAAAGCAGTATTTATGTATAATTGGGTTATGAACGCCACCAAGGTGGGGGAAGAAATGGATCAGTCCGTGGAAGTTTTTGAGCAGTTTGTCCTGGGGAACCTTTATAATGGGGGACTTCAAGAACACATTGATTATAATTCTGAAGACGCCGCCTATGTGATGAAAGATGAACTGGAAGAGGAGTATTACGAAGATATTCAAGCTTACGGTGGGGATTCATTTTGGGAAGATTTGAGTGACCGTTTGGCGGAAAGAGACCTCTCTGAAGCCCAGGTCCCACCGGAAACCAAAGAAGATTTTATGGAAGAGCACGAGCGCCTTGAAGAGACTTACAACAAGGAATTTGAAACCCACGGACTACAACGTTTACGAATTCAAAAGTAGCGAGCCTTGTCATGAGGGCGTTTTTAAGCTAATCTAGGGGGGAGTGAGGATTACCATGGGAATGCGCGGAGAAGTTTTTTCCACCAAGAAAATTGCAGGAAAAAGAACTTATTTTTTTAATATCAAGGAAAACCGCCACGGTGATCTGTTTTTGAATATGGTGGAGAGCAAAAAGGATCCCGATGGAACCAGTTTTGAACGCCATTCCATGATTGTATTCAAAGAAGATATGGGTCCTTTCATTGAAGGATTTGAAGAAGCTGTGGCCTTTCTGAAAAAACAGAAAGACTAGGGTTTTAATCCAGGTGACCCCAAAGAGGTCACCATTTTTATTTATAAATCCTGGTGCGGATCCTTCCATTTGAAGGTTTTTCTATGAATTTCTGATAACCCATGGACTTTTAAGGCCTCCCTATGGCGCACAGTTGGGTATCCCTTATGGATTTCAAATCCATATCGATCATCCACCCAGCTATATCTTTCCATCCATCGATCCCGGGCGACTTTGGCAATGATACTTGCGGCGCTCACTGCGGGAACCCGGGAATCGGCCTTGACCAGGGGGATGACTCGAAATGGAAGATCAGGGCAAAATAGTCCATCGGCCACCCCCAGGGGACAATTTTGAAAATCTTGATACTCTGGAAAATTTCTAACTAAATCTTCCCAAGCTTTTTTCATGGCCAGAAGACTCCCCTGGAGAATATTAATCCGGTCGATCTCCTGGGGCCATACCCAGCCGATTCCCCAGGCTTTAGCCTGGGAAAAAATTACTTTCAGGGCTTCGTTTCTGGCCTTTTCCGTCAGTTTTTTACTATCCCCCAGGATATCTAGGGGGAAATCCAGTCCCAGTATCACCGCACCTGCAGCAACAGGGCCTGCTAATGGCCCACGACCGGCTTCATCTAGACCGCAAAGTTTATCCCGCAGGTCTTCCCATTCTTCCATAATCTTGTGTTTTTCCTTTCGCAATGGTAGATTGTCCCTAATACTGTCATTAATCATACCAAGAGGCAAGGCGCATTGTTTTTAAAAAGCATAGAGATATTCGGCTTCAAATCATTTGCTGACCGGGCTAGAATAGAGTTTAGCGACGGCATCACAGCTCTCCTCGGTCCCAACGGTTGCGGGAAATCCAATGTGGTGGACTCCATTAAATGGGTGTTGGGAGAACAGGCTACCAAATCCCTGAGAGCCGACAAGATGGAAGATATCATTTTCAACGGCACGGAACACCGAAAAGCCTTGAACGTGGCGGAGGTCAGTCTGACCCTGGCCAATGATGAAGGGATTTTGGACCTGGACATGCCTGAAGTAGAGGTAAAAAGGCGACTTTACCGTTCCGGGGAAAGTGAATACTACATCAACGGCGCTCAGGTAAAATTAAAAGAAGTGCGGGAACTTTTCTTTGATACCGGCGTGGGGAAAGTAAGTTATTCCATCATGGAGCAGGGGAAGATCGATCAGATTCTTTCCAATAAACCGGAAGAAAGAAGATACATCTTTGAAGAAGCTGCGGGAATTACCAAGTTCAAGATCCGCGGTCAGGAAGCAGAAAGAAAACTGGAAAAAACTGAGGAAAATCTGCGGCAAGTGGAGGGTATTTTAGGTGAGGTTAAACGCTCCTATGACACTTTAAAATCCCAAGCAGATAAAACAAAAAGATTTCGGCTGTTAAAAAAAGAAATTTTCGATATCGAAAAAACCTTGAACCTCCTACGACTCACGGGATTTAAACAGCAGAAAGAACAAATTTTAGAAAACTTAGAGAAACAAACCACGGACCGAAACCGCCTCAAAGAAGAGATCGATAAACTCAACGATTCCATGGAGTCCTATTTGGATGAAATGAATGAGATGGAAACCAAACTCATCGATATCCAAAAAAAACTTTATGGTATCGATTTGGAAAAAACAGGTTTGGAAAACCAAACCCGTTTGGTGAAAGACCGGGAGGGGCAACTTCAGTCTCAGATTGCCGCTGCTAGGGCGCGCTTAGTCACCCTTCAGGATAAAATTCTTTCACTTGCTTTGGAAAAAAAAGAAAAAATCCAGTCCTTGGAAAATATTAAAAAAGAAATTGAAGAGATTCAAAAAAATATAACTTCCTTCACGGAAAACATTGCCGGGGCTCAAGAAAGAATTGCCCATAATGATGAAGTCATCCAGAGCTCCCAGGTAAAAATAAGTGAATTGGAAACCCTGGATCAATCCCTTCAGGGAGATCTGCGGGAAGTCACGGATCGTTTGGTTCAAGAACTGGATCGGAAGCTCAAGGAAGCCGGGGTGGGTTTTGAAGACCTTCTAGGTCTGGAAAAAGGGATCGAACGTGGTCTTGAAACCTTGGGAATATATTTTCAAGGGCGAAGGGACTTTTTAGGAGATCTGGTTAAAACAGGTAAAATCCCTGGAAATGATCCTATGGGCTTGGTGAAAAGTTTCCTGGAAGCTTTAGAACTCCCTGGAAAAACCACCTTAGAAACCTTGGAATTTTTTAAAAAATATAAAGCCTTAGCTCCCACCTTTCTCAATGATTTTTTAGCACCCCAAGGGATATTGACTCAAAAAAGAGAACTGGAAGAGAGATTGCAAACCGGTCAAAAAGAAATGATGGAAAAAAGAGACCTGGTGCGTAACCTCGGGGAAGAGAATGCTGGGCTTCGAATAAAAATCGAAGATTATCGCCAGACCCTGGAGGATTTGAAACTAACCCAAATGAAAATGCTCACCCAGCAGGAAGGTTTGGATGAAAGTCTGAAACGTCTCACCCTCCAACAAGGGGAAGAAGAACTGAGGTTGAGAGAAGTTCAACAGGATGAGGATGATAATAAAAAACGACTGATAGATATTGAACTTCAATTAGATGCTTTGGAAGAAAAAAAAGATAAAATTCAGAAAGAAGAAAAACTTTTTAAAGGGGACCAAGAGGACCTGGAAAAGAAGATAATTCAGAAAAATCAAAATCTCCAGGGTCAGGAAAAAGATCTAAAATTCCGAGTCGATGCCCTCAATGGGATTCAAAATAAAGTTGAATCCCTTCAAATGGAAACAGCTCAAGTCTCCACAGAAATTAAAAATCTCTTTGATAACTTTAGGGATAAACATTCTGTTGATCTCGTGGATTTCCAAGATGAATTACCCCCGGAAACCCCCACCAAGGATTTGCGGGACCTCCTCAACCAGAAAAAGGACGAGCACCGAAGTTTAGGTCAGGTGAATCTCATGGCAGTGGAGGAATTTACGGAAGTGGAAGAACGGTATAACTTTCTCTCCGGTCAACTGGAGGATCTTAGAAAAGCCCGGGAAGACCTGAGAACCGTGACCCGGGAAATTCAAAAAGAATCCAGTCATCTACTAGCCGAAGCCTTTGCCATTATACAGAAAAATTTTAATCAGACTTTCCGCCGGCTTTTTGGTGGAGGCCGCGCAGAGCTCAGGCTCACCGATCCCGACAATATATTAGAATCCGGGATCGAAATGCTCTGTCAGCCCCCGGGAAAAAAATTGGAAAGTATTTCTTTGCTCTCAGGTGGGGAAAGATCATTAACCGCCGTGGGACTCTTATTTGCCACTTATCAGGTTAAGCCATCTCCCTTTTGCATCTTAGACGAGATTGATGCCGCCTTAGATGAAGCCAATGTGGGACGGTTTGTGAATATGTTGATGGAATTTGGACAGACTTCACAATTTATTGTCATCACCCACAATAAAAAAACGGTCGCCGGCGCCGGAACGATGATTGGTGTTACCATGGAAGAAAGTGGCGTTTCAAAAGTCATCGCCATCCGTCTTCAAAATAATGCGGAGGCTAGGGGATGAATAAATGGGTAAGTGGAGAAGAAATTAAATTATTTCTGATAATTTCCCTAGCTTTAGCCGTGCTTGTGGGAGGAATTACGGCTTTAACCGTGGTACTTTCCAAACCCCCGGAAGATAAAAGCATACTCCCTAAAGAAAGCCCTTTTAAATCCAATACCAATTCACTAAAACCTGGCCCTTTGCTTCTCTCAGATTTTATTCTTCCCAGACCTGGCGGTGCCTGGCTCAATCGGCCGTGGTACTTCTCTCGTAAACCCTTGGAAAAATGGTCGGTGGAAGACATAAAGAAATACTGGGTGGATTCAAAAACCTTTGAGTTGTCAAAAATCCCCTTAAAAAATGATGAGTTCATAGATAAATTGTTGGAGATAGCTGAATGAAATGGATTTTTCCGGTACTTAGCTTTCTTCTTCTTTTTTCTTGTAATACCACAGGGAATGTTCCAGAGGTAGATGGTACTTCCTGGGAGGATAAACCCCAGATAAGTCCTGAAAGTCCTAAAATCGAAATAAGCCCTGAACCAGAGATTTTATCAGCACCTTGGGATTGGGAGTTGGGATCCTTAGTGAATGAAAAACCCACAGTGAGTCCTGTTCCGAGGTTACCACCAGGGGTAGGGAAAAACTCCCTCATCCCTTTGGATAAACCAAAACCCCCATCAGCCCCGATCACATTAATACCCACTGAGGTTGCGCCTCCAGTAACCACCACAAAACAAAATCCTCCCATTCTTGAAAAACCAATTCCTATAGAAACTCGACTTCCACCTGTCCCCCGGGTGACCACCCCTCCCACCGTCCTTTTACCTAGGGTTAAGGACCCAGATTTAACCTTAGGTTCCGACTTAGAACCGCTTCCTCAAATAGAGTATGAGGATATAACCGCCCGGATGGGTGATGATGTATTTTTTCAGTTCACCCCCCAAGGCTGGATCTTCAATGATAAAGACCAAGTGGGTAAAACCGCTGGGTACTTTTCTACAGATTTAAAGGATCCCTTACGGAGTGTATTTCTTTTTAAACCCAAAATACCGGGAACCTATGAACTGGAGTTTCGCCGATCCGATTTGATCACTGGGATCACCAGGGTAAGAAAAATCAAACTTCAAGTGCTAGATCCCAATTCCGTTGTATTAAATTCCCAAGTAGAGTCAGCAGATTTGGCCGCTGTGCTCAAAATGGGCGAGGAGTTGGAGCGTTCGGGGAAAGACAACCAAGCAAGGGATCTTTATTTAAATCATTATGATCCGGCATCCTCGATTTTAAATTGGAGACTTGCGGGTTTATTTAAAAAACTTCGGGATATTCCAGAAGCACAAAAATACTGGAATCGTAATCTTCTTTCAGAGAACTCCTACTGGGATCCTAGTTGGCAGGAATTATTAAAATCCTATTTAGATACCAGTGCAACGGAGGATTTACTCCTTAATCTTTCTAAAGGAAAGGATTTGGGTAAAATTGTTCCCGAGGATATTCTTTTAAGAGGAATTGACTATTTAGGAAGTAAAGGACGTCTATCGGAAGCCTTCGATTGGATGTCCGAGTATGAGAAAGACTATATGAACTCTAAAAAAATTGATGCACTTTTTTACATTAAGGCCAATCTTCTGGAGAGGCAAACTCCTTTCAGAAATATTAAAGAAGCCGTGAGGCTCTATAAAACGATTCAGCAAGATTTTCCCCTGAGTTCCTACTGGACTTTAGCCAAGGAACGATCAGAAGAGTTAGAAAGGCAGTTTTTCCGAATTCGCTAGACTTCAAATCCTGCTCATGGTAGTTTAATTTTATGCTGGAAATGGAAACTCAATCCCTCTCTCATCCCCTCATTCTGAAAATTCAAAAACAAGTTTCGGAAGTTTACAAGGGAGAATTCTCACGATGGGAACCCCTATTGATAGGACTTTTTGGATCCCTTCATGTCTTGATCGAAGATCTCCCCGGGGTGGGGAAAACCACCCTTGCAAAGGTTCTCTCTAAAACCCTGGGCTTGGATTTTGGCCGGATCCAATTTACCCCTGATCTCATTCCCGGGGATGTGGTCGGGATGACCCTCTGGTCTCAAGAGAAAAAAGAGTTTTTCTTCCGACCGGGCGCGGTGATGCACCA
>CAZUXL010000057.1:0-2033 GCA_964624355.1 uncultured Spirochaetales bacterium | reverse complement strand
GCAGCCCTGGAAGTTTTAGATCTCCCCTGGGAGATCCTAAATGATAAAAACATCCTCAGCGTCAGTACCGCCCAGGAGATCTTAGACTTGAGGAAAGAAGTTCAAAAAATTTCCTGTCAGGGTAGTTTGAAAAAATGGGTTATTAAAATTGCAGAACTCACCAGGTACGATTCCCGGGTGAGTCTAGGGTTATCTCCTCGGGCTACGCAACACTGGCTTCAGGGATCCAAGGCCTGTGCCTTTCTACGGGGGAGAGATTTTATTATTCCCGAGGATATTCTTCACGTGGCTCCTTGGATTTTACCCCACCGATTAGTGCTTTCTGGAAGTGCCAGACTGCAAGGTCATCAATCCAAGGATATTTTGGAAGGCATTATTAAGTCTTTAGCATTACCTTTACAATGAAAAGTTCCCTGGATTTTAAACCTACTCCTTTAGCTTTTTATCTATTTATTCTCCTGTTCACCTTGTTTTTAGGAGCCACTCTGGGCGGCCCATTCACAGGACTTGCCTCAGTTTTTTTCTTATTAATCACCCTGGATATCCTCCAAATGTTTTGGACCCAGAACCAACTGTTTCTAGGGGAATCCTTCAATACTGAACACCCCATGAAGGGAGAAATTTTAGAGCATAAACTCACTTTAGAATCAGGAAGAATGCCCCTGAGATCCAGTCGGATCGACTTGGATCTTTCCTTTTCCAATCCTCTTTCAAAAAAGGAGTCTACGCGGGAAACCCTCTGGCTTGGGGGGAAACAAACCAGAAAGACCGTAAAAGTTTTTAGTTGTCGTCATCGGGGAATTTATACCCTCGGTTTAAAAAAATTAGAAATAGTTAGCTGGTTTGGATGGATAACCTATTCCTGGGGGCTTTGGCCTCGAACCTTTTACGTTCTTCCGAAAATTATAGAACTAAAAACTCTTTTCTTTTCCCCCAGTCGAGAGGGCGTGGGTAATCACGCGGTTTCTCAAGCTTTCCCGGATCCCAGTCAATTTGATTATACAATTCCCTATCGAGAAGGGATTGCCTTAAAGTATGTAAATTGGAGACCTCTTTCCTGGGGTGGTGATCCCATGGTAAAGAAATTCTTACCGGAAATTTGGAGTGAGGTACAAATTTTTTTAGATGTTTATAGATCGGATTTTATTCCCTCAGATGAGACGGAAAACCAACTGGATTGTGAAGATTTAGGATTGGAGACCGCCGCCAGTCTGATAAAACATTTTCTTGATATGGGGATTCCCTGTATTTTTAGATCGTGGAATCAGGCAATGAACCTGGTGAACCTTGTGCACCCCGAGGATTTTATTCCCTGGTTGGAATCCACCGTGAACCTGAGTTTTGGGCAGTGTCCTTCCTTGGCGGAAATAGGTACAGGTTCGGGGTTCTTTATCACTCACCGGCCTGATATTCATCTTTGGGATTATTTGGAATTCCAAGTTTCTGAAAGGACCCTCATAAGTATAACTATGGGTTGGTCCTCGGAAGAAAAAAAAGTATGGGAACAGAGAAAAACCACCCTCATGAGATCTGGATGTCGGGTCCTTAGTTTAGAAAGGTTAGAGGATCTTCTGGGAGCCTCCCATGGGTAAGTTCATAACTCTTATTTTTGGTTTTATCCTGCGATGGGGTATGGGGTTGGGAATTCCTTTTGCCTGGATATACTTTTTTAAAGGGGAAGGAACCGTAGAATTTTTTCTTTCCTGGGCTCTTTGGGTCATTTTTCTTAGTGGAATGATCCATCATGGTAAAACAAAATTTCCTCGTCTGAGCCTCCTGTTATCTGCGGTGGTAACCGTACTCCTAATTTTCGGGGGTGCCATCTTTTTTGCTCTGAGCGCCTTTAGTCCTTCTGAAGCCTATTTACTTTGGCTCAAAGCAGTAAAAGTAGACTCCGCCCCAGGGGTAGTGGGTTTCCAATTGGGAGTCCTTTTGGGGTATGTCACTACAATTTTGGCCGTATTATCCTGGAATACGGGATTGAAAGGTCCCGTTCTCATTTTATTATGTTTATTTTCCCTGGTAGGTTTGGT
>CAZUXL010000056.1:0-21810 GCA_964624355.1 uncultured Spirochaetales bacterium | reverse complement strand
CTGACCCCCAGCCCAGCCCCGGAAGACTTCGGCATTTTCTTCTACACCCAGACACCCCAGGGCTTGTCTGTACTGGGGGATGTATTCCTTAGTCACCGGAACCTCACAGCCCTCCCGTTTCAGTTTTATGAAGTCACCGGAACCTTCGATATCTGCGATAACCCCGGACTTCAGTCCCTGGAGGGATGTCCCCGGATCGTAGGCCGCAATTTCCGCTGTTCTAATACGGGCATAGTCAACCTTATCGGGGGACCTGAAAAGGTTGGGGTCCACTACTACGTGTCCGAGAATAAACTCCAGTCCCTGGAAGGGGCCCCGGGGGAGATTCTGGGAAGTTTTGAATGTCAGGAGAACAGACTGACCACCCTCGCCGGAGGGCCGGCTTCCATCTCCCTGGACTTTACCTGCTATAAAAACCAGCTCCACACCCTGGAGGGGGGACCCCAGAAGGTCGGTCGTAAGTACTTCTGTTCTTGGAACCCTTTAGAGGGCCTCCAGGGTGCCCCAAAAGGGGCGGTGAAGGACTTTTGGGTCCATTACACCCCCCTGAAGACCCTGAAAGGCTGTCCCCCCGTGGTCTCGGGATTCTTCTACTGCGGTGAAAATCAACTGGAATCCTTGGCCCAGGGGCCCCAGAAGGTGGGCACCCATTACGTCTGTTTGAAAAATAAACTGACTTCTTTGGAAGGAATTCCGGGGGACTTTGAAGGGGAGCTTGATGCCTCCTGGAACCTTTTGGAAACCCTGGAGTATCTACCATCTCGACTATCCGGTTCCCTGAATCTGGCCCACAACCAGCTGCAATCCCTAAAAGGCCTTCCGGAGGAAATTGAGGGGACCCTGGACCTCCGGTTCAACCAGCTAAAAACCCTAGAAAGTTCCCCCCGCAAGGTTCGCGGAAGTTTCCTAGTCTCCCACAACCATCTGGTGACTCTGGAGGGAGCCCCCGAATACGTCGGAATGAACTGTAACTGCGCCGTGAACCAGCTCAGGTCCTTAGAAGGGCATCCGGTGTCCATCGAAGGAAAACTGGAAGCCCAGGGTAACCCCCTTTCTTCCCTGGCCGGATTGTCCGCGCCGAAGCTATTAAAAGTGAAGACCCAGGAAGAAAAAGAATTCCTGAAGGACGCCCAGTTTTTCCTTGGGAAGGAAGAAACTCCGGGAGCGGAGCAAAGGCAGTGGATTCTGGAATCCACCACCCAGCGTTTATCCGGGGGAATGGCCCTGGCCAGGCGGGAAGAAAACTACGAAACGGTCTTTCAACTCTGGCAATCCTGGAGCCGAGATCCCCGGCTGTCAGGCCACCTCACCAATCCAGCGAATTTCCTGGATTTCCGGTCCCTGAGCCGGGCTTTGGTCTGGTATTCCCCGGTTTTCACCCTTCTGCAGCTCGTGGGAGATTTCAATCTACTGGGAAAGACCTTGGCGGCCATGAAACAATCCCTTCCATGGAATCCCCCTGGGACTAAGGAATTTATCTCCCCCCTAGCAGTCCTGGTTTCCCTGGCCTTGGACCCCGAGGATCGGTGGAAGGCTCAGCTGGCAGCCTGCCGCATGTCCCTGACCCAACATTATTCCGACAGAAGTTTGGTGCGGTACCGATGCGTCTTGGATGGATGGGAGGCCCTTCATCAGAAGGACACTTTCCGTCTTCACCGAGCCCTAAACGAATCCCAATCCCACCTGTCCAACCCGAATATTCATCCCACCGGCCTGCGGGCTTACCCCTTGGAAGCCGGTTTGACCCTGGATCTTCCTGGACTCGTCCTAGCCCTGGCAGCCCAAAGCCGAGGTCTCGAAGTAACCATGGATACGAAATACAACCCAATAGCCCTGCGAACGGCCTTCCTGGCGTCAAGGGAAAAAATAAGTGATGGTTGACCTCCTTTCCCTTTTAGTGTATAAACTTACGGATTAAACGGCAGGAATATGTTTGAAGGTCTGACAACTAAATTTTCCCAAATCCTCAGAACCGTCTCTGGTAAAGCTTCCATCTCGGAGAAAAACGTCCAAGAAATGGTAGAAGAGGTGAAAACCGCCCTCTTGGAAGCCGACGTAAACCTGCGGGTGGTTAGAAGGTTTGTCAATAAGACCTTGGAAGAGGCTCTGGGAGCCGAAGTCCTTCATTCCGTCAATCCCGGTCAACAATTTGTTAAGATCCTCCACGACTCCATGGTCAAGCTTTTGGGGAATGATAAACAGGATTTGGAACTTCGCGGTCCTGACGTGGTGTCGCCTATTCTTTTTCTGGGTCTCCAGGGTTCCGGTAAGACCACTACCTCCGCTAAACTTGCCCTAAGACTTAAAAAGCAAGGACGCCGGGTCCTTCTCGTAGCGGCGGATTTGGTTCGTCCTGCCGCTGTGGAGCAGCTTAAAATCCTGGGTAAAGAAATCGACGTGGAAGTGTTTCACGAAGATGTTAAAGCCCCTCAATTAGTTAAAAACGCCTTAAAATACGCAGATAAGCACCAATTTAGTGTGGTTATCATTGATACCGCCGGTCGACTTCAGGTGGATGAAGTCCTTATGGCCGAGCTGGCTGAGATTAAAAAAATAGCCCAGCCTGTGGAATCTCTCCTGGTGGCCGATGCCATGACTGGTCAGAACGCCGTGGAAATCGCCCAGGCCTTCGATGAAAAAATCGGTGTTACGGGTTTCATTCTTTCTAAATTCGATTCCGATACCCGGGGCGGTGCCGCCCTTTCCTTGAAAAGCATCACAGGAAAACCGATCAAGTTTATCGGTATGGGCGAAAAGGTTGATAACCTGGAGCCTTTTTATCCCCAACGCATGGCGGGGCGCATCTTGGGAATGGGAGACGTGGTCTCCCTGGTGGAAAAAGCCCAGGAAAATTTCAACGCGGAAGAAGCTGATGTTCTCCGCCATAAAATGGTTTCCAATACCTTCACCCTGGAAGATTATCTCGACCAGGTTGCAAAAGTTAGAAAAATGGGTAATATGCAGTCATTGATGGAAATGATGCCAGGCATGGCCGGCCAGGTTGACCCATCACAACTCGACGGAAAAGAAATGAAGAGGGAAGAAGCTATCATTCTCTCCATGACTCCCAAAGAAAGGAAGAACCATATGATCATCGGGCCCACGCGGCGGACCCGGATTGCCCGAGGTAGCGGTACCTCGGTCCATGCTGTAAACCAGTTGATGAAAAAGTTTGAAAAGATGCGGGATACCATGAAAAAGATGGCCAAAAACAAAAATATGCAGAAACAAATGCTCTCTCACCTGGGCATGCAGTCCAGGTAAAATTCAGGAGGAACTCATGAGCGTAAAGATTCGTTTGAAGAAATTTGGAGCTAAGAAACGGCCTTACTACCGTATCGTAGTCGCTGATTCCCGGTGTGCCCGAGACGGAGCCACTTTGGAAGAAGTCGGTTACTATCGGCCAGTGGAAAAAGAGAATCAGGTTTCTCTGAACACTGTCAGTATCAGGGCTTGGCTCGACAAGGGTGCCATTCCATCACCCACCGTAAAACAGCTTCTTAACAAGAACAACTTTTTCCTTGGCTAAGGCGCGGTCCTAAATGGAAAAAGAACTGGTGGAATACATAGCCAAGACCCTGGTGGACGATCCATCCGGGGTTACGGTGAACCAGATTGAGGGTGAAAAATCCACAATTCTGGAGCTCAAGGTGGCCGCTGGTGATATCGGTAAGGTTATCGGAAAGCATGGTCGCATTGCGAAAGCTGTGAGGACGGTCTTGAGTGCTGCTGCTACCCGTGGAGGGAAGCGCGTGGTTCTTGAGATTCTGGACTGATGGATTTAATCGCAGTTGGTAAAGTAAGAACCTCCCACGGTTTGACCGGTGAGGTGAAGATTTTTAGTTATTCCGGGGAATACGATCATTTTAAAGCCATGAAAGAAGTGGTTTTAAAAAAAGGATCCCTGGAAAAAACCATGATCGTTGAAAAGGTAAGACTTTCCAGCGGCATTGCTCTTTTAAAGTTTAAGGGAGTTGACTCCCCCGAGAGTGCTAAACTTTTGGCTGATATGGAAATATTAGCAGATAAAAAACACATGGCTCCCTTGCGGACCGGTGAAGTTTATCTGAAAGATTTGATTGGTTGCTCCTTGGATTATCAAGGGGAAATCAAAGCTGAGGTTGTGGGTTTTGTGGAGGGCGGCGCTCAGATTATGCTGGAATGCCGTCTGCCTGACGAAAAAACAGTCTTGGTTCCTTATCATGACCAGTTCATTGGTAAAGTGGATGTGAAGGCGAAAGTATTGGAATTAAAGGTTGATTGGATACTGGAATGAAGATTACGGTCTTCTCCTTGTTTCCTGAAATCTTGGAAGGTTTCTTTCAAAGTTCCATTATGAATAAAGCCGTTCAAAAAGGTCTTGTGGAATACAAGACTTTTAATATCCGGGACTTTACGGTGGATAAGCACAAAAACTGCGACGATTCTCCTTATGGAGGCGGGGCAGGGATGGTGCTCAAGTGCGAGCCTTTAGCGGCGGCCTTGGACTCTGTGGGAGCAAAAGAGAAAAGGGTGATTTTTGCCACCCCTTCTGGAAAGCTTTTTAAACAGTCCATGGCTAAAGAACTTTCCTTGGAAGAGGAATTGATCTTTATCTGCGGCCGGTACGAGGGAATCGATCAACGCATCATCGACGAATACGTGGATGATGAGATCTCAATCGGGGATTATGTTCTCTCTTCCGGAGAGATTTCCACTTTGGTCATCATTGACGGCATTTACCGTTTGATTGAAGGGGTCATAAGTGGAGAAAGTTTGGAAGAAGAAAGTTTCTCCCAGGAGAATCTTTTGGAATACCCCCATTACACCCGACCTGAAGTTTTCAGGGGTGTAGCGGTTCCGGAAATCCTTTTGTCGGGTCACCACAAAAAGATTACGGAATGGAGAATGGAAAAACGAATTGAAAAGACACGGCGCTTCCGTCCTGATTTACTTCAGGGCCAGAAGTGAGGAGGAAAAAATGAATCTGGATTTGATTAAAGCTGTAGAAGCCCCTCAGATGAAAGACGGTGCGGAAAACTTCCGTATCGGCGATACCATCAAGGTTTACTTCAAAATTATCGAAGGTAAGACTGAACGTATTCAGCCCTACGAAGGAACTGCCATTGCTTTAAAGCATGGGGGAATCCAGCGTACTGTGACTGTACGGAAGGTGGCCTTTGGAGTGGGAGTGGAGAAGGTGTTTCCTCTCAATTCTCCCCGGATTGAAAAGATTGAAGTGATTCGGACCGGTAAGGTTCGTCGCTCCAAATTATATTACCTCCGGGATCGGGTGGGTAAATCTGCCAAGGTCAAGGAATTGATCCGGAAAAAAGTTACAACCAACGTATAAGTTGGAAGTCACTGGCGTCCAGAAGTTACTCATTCCCCCATCAGGAATGAGTAACTCCCAGGGTCTGATTAAACAATTTACTCCTCTTCAAAAACTTACCGACGGTTGGCTAATACAACTGGATGGAAAAACTTTATTTGCCCACACCCAACGGGATTTTATCGTGGGCAAACCGGTTCAAGCACAGCTTACCCAACAAAAAGACAAATGGTTTCTAAATCTTACAAAACTCGAATTAATTCCTGTGGAAATGACGACGTTGATGCAAGTTTTAGTAAACCAAGGCAAGATTCCTTCTCCAGAACGACTAGAGAAACTAAGTCGACATTGGCCAAAAGCCCCTGGAAACACCGATCAAGAAAAGGCGAGATTTCTTTCCCTTCTGGAAGACAAAAATCTTTTACTTCCAGAAATCATGGAAGGTTTAAATATTTTAATATCCGGGGATTCGTCTTCAAACCCTGAAAATAGTAAATCCCCTCAAGACCATTCACCTCCCTCGTCCGAAAAGAATCAGGATGACGACGAGAATCTTCCGCTCCCTGCAAATCCTCTCATGGGTGCAGCCCTGGACCTTTTTCATCATAACCCTGGGAATAAGCCCTTTTGGATCCTAATTCCGTTTAAATGGATCTCCGGTGAGGGCGAATATGCAGGGCTCAGTCGTTTCTATTGGGATCCCCTAGAAAAAAAAGTTTTAAATTGGTCTTTTGGTTTAAATTCCCAAAAAATACATTTCTATATTTCTCAAAACAATGAACCAAGTTTAAGTGTTTTCGCCGAAGAAATCGATCTAAAAACCCTGGTGGGAAAACCGCAGCTTGAACAATTTTTCTCCTCTAACCACATTTTCCTTGAAAAAACTATTAATTTTGATGGTTTTGAACCCATGAAGTCTGTTAAAATAATGAATATAGATGAAACAGCTTAAAGCAGTTGGGGTTCGTTATGAAGAAGGCTGGCCGGCCCCGCTCATTCTTTTAAAGTCCCATGGGAGAGCTGCTCAAAGGGTCCTAGATGCGGCAAAATCTTTAGGGATAGAGATAATACAGGAAAAATCCCTATCTGATGCCCTTTATCTCCTTCCAGAGGGGAGCTTTATTCCAGAAGAATATTTTAAAATAATGGCTACAATCTTGAGTGTTGTCTACGGGAAGGATAAAAAATGATTACGGAGAAAGATCGGCATGTCCTGGAGCATTGGAGTTTTCCTTTAGAGGAGGCAGCTAGAAATTCTTATAGATCCCTACAATCAAGACTCCAAAAAATATATGACGATGTTTTGATTGACCAATCTAAACCAATCCGCCTTGATGATTTTTTAGATGATTTTTTAAAAGAATGCGAAATCTTCTCTTGGGCATTTTTCCGGGTCTTTTCCGATGGACAGGAATTTAGAAGGAGTCCTTCTTCCACTGCCTTTAATTCTGCCTTAGTGGCATATCATTTTGCCAGGGAAAATCAATGGGAACCGGTTAAATTGAAAACTTTTGTCCGGGGAACCTTGCTTCATGAAGTCGGAATGCTTTTCGTTCCTTCAGAAATTATTAATAAACAGGGAAAAGTGGATGAAAAAGAGAGGGCCATCATTGAAGCCCATCCATCTGTCACCGCTGAATTAGTTCAAAAGTGGATGGAACTCCCTGAAATTCAAGCCATGGCATTGGGGCATCATGAAGATTGGAACGGAGCAGGCTATCCCAAAGGCCTCCAAGGCAGTCAAATTCATCTCTTTGCCCAAACCCTGAGCGTCATTCAAAGCTTTGTAGCCATGGCTACCCAAAGGGGTTATAGAAACTCCATGGTGGGATATTTAAGCATGAAGCAGTTATTGCAACTTAAAGGTACAAGATTTTCAGAAGATCTAGTTTTAGAATTTGTAAATACCTTTGGACTCCATCCTCCTGGTAGTGTGGTTTTATTGAGTGACGGCTCAATTTCCAGAGTTATTGAGCCGGTTATGGGTAATCCTCTACGGCCAAAGGTGAGAATCCTCATTGATTCCTCTGGGAAGGAATTTAGACAGGATAATGGAGCTCAAATGGAACTGGATCAAGTAAAAAAAATTTTTATTGCTCGACCAGTTAATCTTTTAGACCTTCAAATTAGTGAGTAAAGTTAAAGGAAATCGGGGCGAAAGTCTCGCTGCTTCCTACTTAGAAGGACTAGGTTACAAAATCCTTGAAAGAAACTTTAAGGGACCTCGCGGAGAGGTCGATATAATAGTTATGAAGGAAAATACCGTAGTATTTACTGAGGTAAAAACTTATAGTTTTTCTGGATTAGAAGCATTGGAAAGAGCTGTGAATTTAAGAAAGAGAAGTCGGATTCTAGACGTAGCACGATTTTTCTTAATGAAGTTTCCTCTTTATGCAGATAAAATAATAAGGTTTGATGTAATTCTGGTTACCGATGATGTACAATCACCGATACACTTGGAAAATGCCTTCACGGAGTTTGGGGTTTCATGATAAGATCGGAAGCAGTTAAACAGACAGCACTAGAGCGTATCGGTGAGCTGAAGCAAAAAATTCAGCAGGATGACTATATCCGACAAGCGATTCATCAAATCGCTACACTCCTCACCAGTGGTCTGGAACAAGGAGATTGGACCTTACATGAACGAAAAACCTCAAAGTCCTAATAATAGGGGCAACAGGCATAACAATAGAAGAAACAAGCCAAAGGCCGAACCTCAAAACACCCAGGTCGAGTGGAATCCCCAACCCTGCAGTATTTGTTCTGAGATCGTACAAGAGATGTCCTCTGCCATTGCCTACGGACCTGAACATCTCCCAGCACATATGGAATGCGTACTAAAAGAGTTGGAAAAACGGGAAACCCCGGGTACTGGCGAGAGGCTGCTGTACATAGGTGCCGGTAATTTTGCCCTGGTGAAGGATAGTGAAACAGGATCTTTAGAAATTGTTAAAAAAATTCCAGTGGAAACTAAAGACAACGCACCGGAGTGGAGAAAAGACATCCGAAATCAAATCTCAAAATCCCCCTAAAAACCCCCTATTAAATAGTTTGAAACAAAAAAAGCGACCTTAATGGTCGCTTTTTTTGTTTACGATAAGTAAACTGAATCAGTATTTTCTAAATTCGTCTAGAACTTTAATGGCTTTGCTTCTAACAGCTCGAATATAGTTGCCCTGGGCAATTTGAATAAGAGATACGAATACTTCTGGATTCACTTTACCTTTTCGACTTCTGCCGATGCTTTCCAAAGCGGAAATAGCCGCATACGCAAAGTTATTATCAGGTCTAATGGCATCTTGGGATCTTACCAATTGGGAAATTACAGATTCTACACGGCCGGAACTATCGGGCTCAATAAGACCCAAAGAATACACCGCCTCAGCGAGTACCATGGGTTCTTGGTCCTTCAAAGCCATGAGAATCAATATATCTCTGGATTTTTCTCCACCGAGTTGACCTAGAAGTTCTGCGGATTGCCGGCGAATTTCCGGATAGTCGTTCATCAATCTTCCATTGATTCTGACTTCCTTGGTTGTTCCCTCTCCGCCGAGTTCATCAAGAACAGCTAAAACTTCCAGGTTGTCTGAGTTGGCTTTACCAGATTCGATCATCCCGGCAACCACTTCCAAAGCCTGCTTTTTTGAGTCTCGACTCAATTCCGCTGCTAAAGTTTTCACCACCTGTACTTCCACGGAGGTTTCCAAATATAGTTCTTCCACAGTTTTGGGAGAACTCGGACCCTCTTGTGCATAAGCTCCTATAGCCAAACTGAAGAAAAGAGACAGAGTGAAGATCCTTTTCATTAAACTACTCCTTAGGTTCTACCAAATCGTTATTTTCCACTGGGATCCATCGCGCTTTAATTGGTAAAGAATGGATTTCTCCCCTTTAATCACAGTAAATGCCGTGACATGATTATTGTCCATAAACAAAATTTCATCAAGCTTAGCATTTGATCTGCTAGGAACTACTACATAAGTAAAATAATCACTGATTGTTTTCAGTTTTATATTGAACTTCTTTAATATCGGCCGATCTGAGAGTTCAGCTAAGGTTTTCGCATCGCTCATGGATAAAATTGCCGATGTATCGAGATAATCTTTCCATTGATCAAACCTTCTATCTGCTATCAATGTATTCAATGTGGTGATTAATTTTTCAATTTCCTGAAAAGTTCTATCATAAACTTCCTGGGATACGACAAACGCCTGGGGTTGAGTAGTATCAATGGTTGTAATCGGATCATGATTAGCAGCATCTGGAACGATGACTGGGTTAACCTCCACAGGAACCGGTGTTTTAGGAGGCACACTAGGACAACCAAAGAGAAATAAAAAGGAAGATGCTGCAATCAGCGGGTAAAATCTCATAATTAAATACTATTACTATTCAGAGGCTTTGTCAAAAGCAATTTTATTGCTATAGTGAATTATGTTTCAAGCACTTTTTCCTGGAACTTTTGATCCACCTACCAATGGCCATTTGAATTTAATTCAGCGTGCGTCCTCAATTCTGGATAAATTGATTGTGGTCATTTCTTATAATCCCCATAAAAAATGTCTTTTTACACCGGAAGAAAGGTGTGATTTCATCAAAGAGATGACAAAAGATCACCCGAACGTGGAAGTGGTTATTTGGGATAAACTCATTGTGGATTACGCAGAAAGTAGGAATATCCGGCTCATCCTGAGGGGTGTACGGGTTTTTACCGATTTCGGGTACGAATTTGAACTTTCTATGGTTAATAAAGGTTTAAAACCTGGAATAGAAACATTTTTTGTACCCACCGACCCCCAGTATTTTGTGCTAAGATCTTCTGCTATCAAAGAATTGGTTCAATTGGGGACAAATGTGTCCCATATGGTTCCTCCCATGGTGGAGAAGGCTTTGAAAGAAAGGTTAGGTCCGAAATCCTGAGATCGTATTGACAAGCCGTCTTGTTCTGGGTAGACTGTTTTGAAACAAATCACTAAGCGAGGTTTTTAGAAATGGCGGTCCCAAAAAATAAGACCTGTAAGATGCGGTCCCGAAGAAGACGCTCCGCCAACATGAAGATAACCGCTCCCCAGCTCATCGCGTGCGGCAACTGTGGCAACCAGCTTCAGAGGCACCGAGTCTGTCCGAAGTGCGGATTTTATCGAGGCAAACAAATTTTAGCGCCGGAAGCACTGGCATAAATTAACCCAAGGAGAAAGCTATGGATGAACTGTACGAGAAACTGAAGAAGATCATCGCAGATAAACTGGAAGTAGATCCTGAAAAAATCACACTTGATGCAAAAATCCGCGAGGATTTAGGTGCAGACAGTTTGGATACCTACGAACTTGTTTACGCTATTGAAGAAGAAATGGGAATCACCATTCCTGACGATAAAGCCAGCGAGTTTGAAAAAGTCAGCGACGCTCTGAACTATATCAAGACTCAGAAATAATCATCTAGAGTGAATCTTTTCGGAAAGTCATTGCCCGTAAATTCTGATCCCAACAGTGAAAGAAAACAAGAGCTAAGACTTTTTGAGAAAAATACAGGCCTGCGTTTCAGAAACTATAGTCTTCTGAACCAGGCCTGTTCTCATAGGTCCTACAGTAATGAGCATCCACAAAACCGGGAAAATAATGAAAGATTAGAGTTTCTGGGTGATGCGGTTTTGGGACTTGTGGTAAGTACCTATCTTTTTAAAGTCCTGCCTGATAGGGCAGAAGGGGACTTGGCTAAAATAAAGTCCATTGTGGTCTCGGAAGAAAGCCTTTCTTTAATCGCAAAAGAATTAGAAATCGACAAACTTCTTCTCATGGGAAAAGGGGAGGAAAATTCCGGCGGTAGGGCCAAAAAAGCCTTGTTGGCCGATGGCTTGGAAGCCATAATCGGAGCCTGTTATCTGGATTCTGATTTTGAAACGGCGCAGCAGTTTGTATTGAGAATTCTAGTACCAGAAATTAATAAGGTATTGGAAGATAAGCATAAAAAAGATTATAAAACCTTACTTCAGGAATTAGTTCAAAAAGAACTTCGCACTTATCCCAGATACAATATTGTTTCCAAAACAGGGCCGGATCACGATAGAACTTATGTCATGGAAGTGGTGGTTCAAAATCAATCCATGGGTCTAGGAACGGGTAAAAATAAAAAAGAGGCAGAACAGGCTGCTGCAGCTGTTGCGTACGAAAGAATACAACAAAAAAATTAGGGCTTTATATTAATCTTACCGATTAGTTCTTTTAACAAATCTTTTGTGTTAATTTCTGGATTTAACCAGACTGTTCTCTGCAGTTCCTCTAATAATTCACCCAACCAAGGTCCCCCCGATTTATTCAGATAAGCCATTATTTCGACACCTTGCAGAGCTAAATCTCTTATAAAAACCGGTTCACTTGAATCAGCTTTTCTTTTCCAACTTTCAAAATCTATTGTTGATGTGGTTTCTTGTGTTTTAAAATAACCTGCTTCCATCAAAGTCAAAATAAATTCTCCTGCATCCTTCCAATCTCTGTCTCCCCAAATAAAAACCATCTCCCCCGGGTTTACAGGAAATTTAGAGTTTATCAAATGTTTCACAAGATTTACCCGTTGAAGGATTTCTTTTATTTCATAATTCGAAAAAGTAAGGGCTTTTAACCAGGTTTCAGGTTGATCACAGTAATATAAAAGAAGGATGGCCCATCTACTCGGAAGAAGTAATTGGACATGATTATTAAGTAAGGATTCCAAATCCCCAGGTTTGAAATTCTCACCTGGCAATTTCAACTTTAGCTGGGGCAGAATTTCAGATTTCCGTAATAGTTCCCATCCATAGCCAGGTCTGGGGGAATTCACCGTTTTATTGAGTTCGTCATGGACCCTTTCCCTGGAAAGAAAACTTATGTCAGAGGACATTTCCTTCATAGCCGTCCAAGTGGCGGATTCGATATAAAATCCCAATTTTGCGGCGAAACGGCAAGCTCTCAGGATTCTTAATGCATCTTCTTGAAATCTTTTCGCTGGGTTTCCAATGGACTTTATAATTCGATTTTCCAAATCTGATATACCTTGATGAAAATCTATTATTTCCCCCGCTGGTAAACTTAAGGCTAAACCATTAATCGTGAAATCTCTGCGTTTTAAATCCTCTTCTATAGAAGGTGTGTAGACTACATCCTTAGGTTTTCTGTGACCTTCGTATTCCCCATCGGTGCGAAAGGTCGTGACTTCATAACCCACAGAACCCAGCATTACGGTTATGGTTCCATGTTTCAATCCAGTGGGGATTGTTCGTCTAAATAGTTTTTGAACTGTTTCTGGCGGCGCATTGGTGGTAAAATCAAAATCTTTAGGTATATTTCCCAGTAGAAGGTCTCTAACAGCCCCGCCCACTAAATAAATTTCATATTTTTTTTCGAGAAAAGGTTGATAAAGAGGTTTAAGAGATTCAATGAGTTTTTTAATCACAGGTGAAATTAGGATTGCCAAAGCTTTTTGTCAATAGTTTTTCTTGTATAGTTCAGTATGTACTGGTAGAATCATTAAATGAAAGCCCTAATTTCCACTGGTGGACAAGGTCCGGATTTTGAAAAAGTAAAAGATATTTTTACCCATGTAAATTTGGTAGTCGCCGCCGATTCTGGATTAAACCGCCTGGTAGAATGGGGTATTGAACCAGATTTTTTAGTGGGAGACGGGGATTCCATAGACACAGAAAACGTTGCTACTAAAAAATATTCATATAATCCAGCCCCTAGGGATAAAGATTTTTCTGACACAGAATTAGCTATTATTAAATGCTTAGAAAAAGGTGCTGATGAAATTATTTTGATAGGTGGTGGGGAAGGTCGACTTGATCATACCTTATCCAACGTGGGAATGGTTAAAAAATATGCACAAATTAGTCTCTGGATGACCTCAAAAGAAATTATCACGATATTATCTCCTGGAAATTTTATAACACATCATTTGCCCCAAACACAATTATCCATTTTTCCTTTGGATGATCATTCCGGTCCCGTTAAAACTCGAGGACTCGTTTGGGAACTGGAGCATATTGATTTGAATCAATCCATGAGTCTTAGTAATCGATGTGTGGATAGTGAAATAAACTGGGAGATAACCCAGGGCCGTTTTCTATTATTGGCGACCTATGAGTGACATAAGACTCTTAGAATTAAGCCAAGACCTTTCTCCTGATGAGAGGAAGAAATTATTAGATAAAATTCATAAAAATCTCAACCCTGAGATGAAAGATAATTCTTCCCAACCAGGTATAAGCCTGCCCGCTGATGAAGTTCAATCAAGGCTGAAAAAAGAAGTGGAAAGTCTGGGGTTTTGGGCAATGATTTGGATGAAATTTTTAATGTTTTTTTCAGGCAGAAGAGCGGAAGAACTTCAAATGGAAAACAAGTTAAAAAAAATGGTGCAAAATATTGAAATCCATACATCAGGACTTTTATCCCATGGAGGAAAGGACCTTTCCTCTCTGTTTGCTCAAGGATTATATGATTTATTTTCCTCAGCGTATTACCTTCAAAATCTTTGGGATGGAATATTAAAAACCGAGGGGTTTCTACACTCTCACGTAGGAGAATTAGTTGAGGCTCGAATTCCCAATCCAAAAATTGGGGTATTTGATCTTCTTTCAATGGAAGAAATGGCTGACATTTACAGAAAAACAGGTCAAAAGTCGGCAATAGTAAAAAGAATCAGAGAAACTATCCCCTTGTATCTGGAATCCCTTCATCCCAGCGTTTTTAAAGAAACCGCAGATGACCTTCTCCCCTTATATTTTATCAAAACACTAATTAATTTCCCGTACAGATTATTCCTTCAAGTATTTGGCCACGATCCAGGGGTGATTCCACCAGAAAAATATCCTAACTTGCATAATGCAAACCTAAAAAGATGCACTGAATATATAGACAGATTATATTTAGCTCTTTACCTCACTTGTAAGATTAAAAACATTCCTAAAGGTTTTGATAAGCTTTTGGATAAAGCAGTCTCTCCGGAATTTGCCAAACAATTTTCTATTAATGAAGATGGGAAGGTGACCAGGGAAAAGGTTGAAACCCTATTAAAGGATGCACAAAGATTATTCACGGAATTCCCGTTAAAAGAATTGATTCAGCTATCTCGCAGGGATCCTTATTTTAGTATTAAAATATCCATTCCCAATCTAAATATAAAAGAGATTTATCATTCGTTATTGTTATTGAGATTTGGCCAACAGACCGAGGATTTTTTTCCAGATTTAAGAGGCTCCATACTAAAAAAAGAAAAAGATAGTCTTTTTCAAAATCAAAATTCACAGCTTCTAGAGTATTATAAACTGGATATCAATCCATTGATCAACACCTATAAACTCCCGCAATTCAGCCATGTGGAGTCTCTAAATCTTGTATATACTTTTTTAACGACCTATTTTACCGTTCACTATCAACCACTTATTAGGACACTAGCTCAAGTGGTTTTACATTCATTCAAAACCTTGATGAGCTCGCTCCTTCAGATGGCCGCAGATCTAGAAGAGATCAAAACTGGAATTCTCAATTTTGATAGCACCTTAAGTCCCACAAATGAGGATGGGAAAATATTTCTCCATCTTAAAACCGAATTAGAGAAGAAAACCACCAGTCATCAATTATATTCCGCTTTAGTGGAAAGAAAAAACAGGGAAAGTCAGAAAATCATCGATGATGCCATAAAATCTTTTATGAAATTGGAGGAACAACTAACAACTATTAATAATCATACATCAGCCCAGATGAAAACATTGTTAAGAATGCCCTACATTATGGGGGGCGCTCGGTCTAAGATATCTGAATCGGTGATTGAAAAAATTTCCATGTTAAAAAAAATATTGAGATTAATTAAAGAAATAAACACGACAGAAAATAACCATGAAGATTAATAGGATTTGGGAAGGTTATTGAACCCCAGGCAGCATCTTTCTAATTTCTGGAACATCGGAAGCAAGTTTCCAAAAATCAAGTAATTGGGGATACTCTTTTATTAACTCTCCATATTTTTTAAGTAGTACTATTTTAGATTCTTCCTTATGTTCATAATATTTACTATTTATTATAATCGAAGAACGATCTGAAAAAATATTTTTTTGAATTGTTAAATACTGTTCTTGTATTTGATTATAAAGATTTCTATCCGGTAGTATTAATTTCTGAAATGTTATAACTAGATTTTTCCATGGTAGAATTGGTGGTAATTTTTCACCGGATAATTGTCCGATGAGAGAGTTCGTTGTCTGAGATTCAAGAAAACCTGCTATATTTCGTTTGATGTCAGCCTTACTAATAGATAAGAATTTTTGGTACGTATCAGGAGCTACTAGGTTTTCCTTTACCAGATTACGTACGTTTTCTTCGTCCACTTCACCTTGAATCGTACCTTGGGCATGATAGGAAAAAATATTTTCTTCACCTATAAAATCACTGTAAAGTACTCCAGAAGGCAGGCTTCCTTCCAGATTAAACTCTTCATTTAAGACATACTCTGGGAATAGGAACACTACAGAATTGGTTGGAAGTAGTAGTTCCCAAGAAAAAAAGGTAACTCCTGTTTTGAGTACCACGGGAAGAATACCGGAGGTTTTTGTTTTGATTATCCCGAAATTTCCTGGTGGGATTTGAACTTGCCACCAGGAGAATATCCCCCAACCTCCGATAAAGAGACTGAGGACAACTATTATCAGAATATTTTTTTTCATCACTTGTCCTTTTCCCAGGAGTATGCCACATTTTAATACAAGGTTCCAGCATAAATTGAACGAGATATCCAAAACCTCTGACCATAGAATATCCCCGTCTTGGTGGATATTTCCCCTTATGAGAAAATTTTCCGATTTTTTCTTTTATATGACCCTGCTCTCCTTCTTTCTATTCATGTTAGGGAGTTCCCAAAAATATCTGGATTCTACCTTACTTTTTCTTTTAGACCTGGTTTTAAAATTTTCTTATTTAACCTTAGGTTTTGGGCTTGGCCAAATTTTATTGTCTATACCATTCAGAGAAAACCTTTTGAACTCTCCTAAAATCTTGATATATCAAATTTTTATATTTGTGATTGCATTGGTCTTGTTCCTCCTTGCTAGTTTTGTTTTTGTAATATTACTTCCCATGGAGGGGCCTTTATGACCATATTCCTCGTCAGTCGTGAATACAGAGGTCTAGCTGAAGCTGGTGGAATTAAAGATGTGGTCAGGGAAATGGCAGAGACCTGGAATAATTTGGGACACAAGGCAGCCGTTTTATTGCCATTTTACGGATTTCTTTCAGGTAAGCTTCCCGAAGGAATTTTGGAATTTCAAGGAAACTTCAATTTTCAGACACCCATTTCATTTGAAGTCAGAAAAATAGTTTACGAGACGGTGGATATCCATTTTTTTCATCTGAGTTCTTTTCGGGATAAAAAAGGTGTCTATACATATACAGCAGATGAGGAGAAACAAAATCCGTTTCACCTTCGGGGTCATGGTCATATAGATGGATCATGGATGAATATCATATTTCAAAGAGCGGTAGCAGAGTATCTTTTGGGAGGGCGAATAAGACCAGATGTGGTTCATTGTCACGACGGTCACACTGCATGGATACCTGTTCTACTAAAAACTGCACCTCGATACAGAGAAGTCCTGGGGCAAATTAAAACCTTGGTAACAATTCATAACGCCGGGATAGGTTATCATCAGGAGATACAGGATTGGGATCCAGTATCTCGCTACGTGGGTCTAGAAGCCTCAGTACTAGAAACCTCTCGAATTGGACAGGCATATGACCCTTTGGCTGCCGCAGGATTGTACTCCCATTTAAACACTGTCAGTCCTTTTTACGCACAAGAAATAATGGATCAGTCCGGCCAAAATACAGTTGGCTTTCTTGGAAATTATTTGCGGGAGCGTGGAATAAAATTAACTGGTATTTTCAATGGCATCGATCCCAAAGGAAAAGATCCCCGATTCCCCAAAGAAGCAGGATTACCCTATGGTTTTGATCCTAGAAAAATGGATGAAGGGAAAAGAGCTTGTCGAAGATCCTTATCAGCGAAAATTCTTTATCCTCGGGAAAAAATCTACGGTAATTTAGAACAAGCGGAGAATACGGTTTTATTTTCCATGCAAAGCCGAATCACAGGTCAAAAAGGTGTCGAAAAATTATTGCGAATACTTCCTGATCTACTTCCTGATCTTCGATTGTCTTTTCTTATCATGGGAGAAGGGGAGAAAACCTACGAAATAGCTTTACAAAGTCTTGCTAATGAATGGTCAAGTCAGGGACGATTTGTTTTCATTAATACCTACGATGAATCCTACAGTCCCTTGGTTTTCGCTTCAGGTGATTTTTTTCTAATTCCTAGCCTCTATGAGCCTTGTGGCCTCACGGATCTAAAAGCATTACTCATGGGAAATATTCCTATTGTCCACGGTGTGGGGGGACTTAAAAAAATCACTGATCATCAAACTGGTTTGGTGATGGATAACTTGGAAGAGGATTTGACCCAAACCATCCTCGAAGCCGCTAGAATTGCCCTGGAAAGTCCAGATACATTGGCTAAAATGAGGATCCAGGGTTTTGAAATGGTTATGCGAGATTTTTCTTGGGAAAGAGTTTTGTTAGATCACTATGAAAAATTGTTTCGTTTAATCCTCTAATTTTTGTATTTTTTTAATATTATAAATTATACTTTTAGTAAATCTCAAAGGAGTAAACTTCATGGTTTTCAATCTATTTACTAGACTAATGCTCATGACCGGAGGAGTGCTCATTTTTGCCATGACGATTTTGAGTTCAATGACTCTCTTTGAAACTTCGATTGAAATTGAAAATTCCACCAAAACTCAAATGGCCGACCGGGTTAATGAAATAGCCATACAGATAGCTGGAAACTTAGATTACAACATCATTATTGCTAATATAATTCTGCAAACTCCTGAAATACAAAATATTTTAACTAAAATAGATGATTCTCGAGAAATAGACTCCCTGGTTTTTAAAGCAGTGACAAGTTATTTGACTTCTCTGAAAAGTAAAACTTTTTTCTCACAAAAGTTTGAAGAAGTTCTTTTAATTGATCGGAAGGCAAAGGTGAGGGCAGCTTCGGATTCAGCCTATCTTGGGTTAGATGTGGCCGATAGAATCTATTTCCAGAAGGCTAGCATGGGTGAAACTTACACAAAAGACGTACTCTATAATAAAGTCACAGGTAAATCATTTATCCCCCTCGCTATTCCAATGATTGATACACAAAAAAACGTAGTCGGAGTTCTTCTTCTTTTATGTAAGGTGGAAACCATTTCAGAAAGCATCGACGGGTTAGCCCTGGGGACTTCAGGATTTGCAGCTTTAGTTGATAGTTCTGGCCAGATTCTATTTCATAGGAATAAAGACTGGGAATTGGAAAAAAATATCTTGCAGGATCCTGACTATTCCCATTTCACTACCCAGCTTATGTTCACTTCAACAAATCATTTAAACACGGTTTTTGAAAACAAAGAAGTGGAGGTATCCTTTACCACGATTCCTGGGGTGAATTGGAAACTTTATTTCCAGATGGATCACGATGAAATGTTTCAAATCCTAGAGACCCTGAGTTTTTTAGCATTGATCATTCTCCTGGGAAATTTATTCATAGCCTTGGGCATAATGTTTATTTTCGCTCGGAATTTAAGCCGGTCCATTTTAGCCGCTTCCGAGGTAACGGCCTTAGTCTCCGATGGAAATTTAAATGTAGATCTCCAATTTTATAAAAATTATGCTAAAAGAAGAGATGAAGTGGGAAGAATGGTGGTCTCGGTTATTAAAATGGTTCCTAAGTTGAGGGAAATGGTGGGTTCCATAGGTCAGGCCGTGAATAATCTGGAAGGGCAAGGTCATGATCTTGCATCCCATATGGATCAGACATCGGCAGGAATCAATGAAATCGTATCTACCATAGAAAATGTACGGTTACAAATTCAGCATCAAAATAGGGCTGTGGGAGAGTCCTCAGCAGCCTCAGAACAAGTCGCAAGAAATATTGAATCATTGGATAGGTTAATTCAGACTCAGAGTCAAAATGTCTCCCTTTCCAGTGCCTCTATTGAAGAGATGGTAGCAAATATTTTATCCTTGAGTCAGGGTATGGATTCTGTAGCATCCCGATACATCTCCTTAGTCTCTAATGCGCAGGAAGGAAAAAGTAGACAGGAAGATGTTTCGGAAAAAGTAAAAACAATTGTTCTGCAATCTGAAGCACTGTTGGAGGCCACACAGGTTATTTCAACCATTGCAGGACAGACCAATTTACTAGCCATGAACGCAGCAATTGAGGCGGCCCATGCAGGGGAGGCGGGGAAGGGGTTCTCCGTGGTAGCGGATGAGATCCGCAAGCTTGCGGAGAATTCCGGTTTTCAATCTAAACAGATCTCCTTAGAGCTAAAAAGTATTCAAGAAAATATTCAGTCGGTTCTTTTAGCAACACAGGCTTCTGAGAATTCTTACTTAGCAATTTTAGGTGAAATGAGTGAGACTGAGCTCATGGTAAAAAATGCCCGAGAAGGAATGAACGAACAGCGAGCAGGATCCTCACAAATACTTGAGTCCTTACAATCCATGAAAACAATTACCCAAGAACTCAGTACAGGCTCCACTGAAATGAAGGCTGGAAATACTTCCCTATTAGAACAAATGAGACAAATGTCCGAAATATCCAGTACTATTTTCGGAGCTGTGGACGAAATGAACTTAGGAGCAAAAGAAATACTTCAAGCTGTTTCCGCCGTGGAAGACTTGTCTAGTGGAGTTCAGGAAATGATTGGTTTGGTAAGAGAAAAATTATCCGTTTTCCAATTAAAGGAAGGGGAAAATGATTGAATATGTAATTGAAGAAAGTATAGATAAACGGAGTTTAAAAAAAGCTGTAGATATTCTAAACTCGGGGGGATTGGTGGCTTATCCCACCGATTCCAGCTGGTCTCTCGGCTGCAGTGCCTTTTCATCCAGCGGTCTGGATAAATTGAAAAAATTAAAAGGTAAGGAACCTTTTGTTCCCACCCTCTTGTGTAGCGAAATTTCCCAAATCAGCGAATTTGTACAATTACAAAATGGACCGTTTAAAATAATTAAAAAATTAATTCCTGGACCCTATGTGTTTATTCTAGAACCCCACCACTTTCTAGAAAAAAAAATGGGAATAAAAAGACTGGAACTGGGAATTCGCATACCATCCCATAAGGTTCCCCGAGCTTTGATTGATCTTTTGGGGCACCCCCTCTTTTCTATTACAGCCTCTAAAAAGATGACGGAGGAGGGGTGGTGGGACTCGGTATTTGCTGAAGAAAATCTTTTCGAGTATGGGTATGAAGTGGAAGATATTCCGAGTATACAAATGGTTCTCGACACAGGCGAACCATTACCCAAATATCTGACCACGGTTATTTCCTTGAAGGATGATACCCCGGAACTTTTAAGACAAGGAATTGGTATTTGGGAATAAAAAAGACCGTCTTTCGACGGCCTTTTTGTAATAATCAAAAGTAAACTATTCTACTTTCCTAGCTGGGTATTCTGCAACGACTCGTTTGTTCCAACCATCGTACCAGCTGGATTTCTTACCAGATGTTACCAAGTAGGCAATAGGATCGTTACCAGTGGCACCAGATTGTTTTTGGAAGGATTTCTTCAATGCAGCTGCAAAGTCAGATTCGAATTCCAAAACGTTCCTTTCCAAATTAGCATCTTCGAAAGCAAATTTGACACCAGGAATAATGAGAGGATTGTTCTTGTTTTTGAAAGTCTCCACGGCTTCAGGAGTGAACACAAGCTCGGTGATCCACATGGTACCGCCGGTATTCAACATCCGCCATTTAGAACCGCCGCCCCACATGTCATCTTTGAAACCAAAGGATCCATCAGCATGGCTGAAAGAACCCTTGAAATAAAGAGGAGGCATGAAAGTTTTTGCCACTTCTTTTGAAGTCAACTTGGCTACTTGGCTGGTGCTGAGTCCGTCGGTGGAAACCTTGCTGGTATCCACGACGAAAACAACCTTTATAGAACCTTCAGGAGCTGGTTGAAGAGCGGATTCAGAAACAGATGTTCCTACTTTTACATAGGAGTCAGCTCCCACAGCGTTAGGAAGACGGAAATGAATAGCAGTGTCGTCCCAGCTCAAGAACCTGTCGATAACCATGGTTCCCACTTGAACTTTACCGGCAACTTTACCGAAACCTTCACCTTCGATCACCACTAGGGTGTCTTTTTGAACGATCAAGGGTTTAACGGTGGCGATCACAGCAGCGCTGAGATTCACTCCGTCTTTCCCATTAATAGTGCTTGGATCACCGGGAACTCCGGCCATGGCACTGAATGTAACACCGGCGAACAGAAGTCCGGTCAGAATAACCTTGGAAATTTTCAAGGTATACCTCCTATTTTTATCTCATTGTATACGGTCGAATGGTAAACCGTCAACTAATATTTTAATAAAGTGCATTTTTTTTAGCATTTACCATCCCACGTTTAAAATCTCGACAGTAA
>CAZUXL010000055.1:3693-21871 GCA_964624355.1 uncultured Spirochaetales bacterium | reverse complement strand
AAGGAGCTTTTATGATTAAATTTTCTGATTCCCTTTCCACAAGTATTTTGGATGACGAAGTGGTGGTCATGGACATGATCTCCGGTAAATATTTTGGATTGAACGCTGTGGGGTCCCGGATGTTCACTTTACTCAAGGAAAACCGGAGTATTGAAACCACCTTGGAAACCCTGAGTAAGGAATATACAGTGGATAAAGGCCAGCTTAAATCAGATCTCTTGGCACTCCTTAAAAATTTGAAAACTAAAGGTCTGCTGGACACCGACGAGGTTTAAAAGCCTTCATTACTGTTTCTTGAGAATGGTAATACTATTCGGAGGGACTTTGAACCAAACTGCAATATCGGTAGAATCGGTTATCTGGTTAAAAGTAGTCGTTTGATTGGGGCTTAAAGCAAATTCCGAATTATCGTAAAGTGTGGAATTAAGTACGGATGTTCCCACTCCGGCAAAGGTCACCGGAACCAGGGTAACCCCTGCTCCCCATCCCCACCCGCTACCTCCCACCTTCATATCGTTTCCAGAAGCGTAGCTTCCTACGGAGTACAGACTGGAGGTATTGATCACCACCAGGATATCATCATCTGTATTTGCCGCAGTGGCTCCATAGTGCCTCAAATAAGCCAAAATCCCCGTATCCGCACCAGTCCCGTCGGTATCACTCCAGACAACCTTTGCATAGCCTTTGCCCAGTTCCGGGTAGGTGGTTCTCGCTCCTGCCAGGGCGCTGATAAGCTTGTAGGTTTCAGAGGTTTCACTAAAAGCCGTACTACCCTGGGTACTGTTGGCGACCTGCCACAAATTGGGGCGGTTTCCTCTATTCACATTGCCGATGCCGCTACCGTGTTCACCGCCGCTGCTGAGGGCTAAACTCTGCTTATAATTCTGTTCAGTACCGTAATAAACCACAGGGATTCCTTCCCAGGTCAGAAGCCAGCCGAGGGCCAGTTGCAAATTGGTTATTTCCCCCGACGAAGGAACTTCATTGCTATTGTCTGAGGTTCCGTTCAAAAACCGGTTCAGGTCGTGATTGTCCAGGAAGTATCCAATTTTCTGCCGGGCACTTTGACCATCTCCATTACTTTGAACTGTAGTTAGATTGGTGCTCCCCATAATTTCCGCCAGAGCTGCTTCCACAGTGTTGGTCTTCGGACGGCTGGACCAAGTTCCCGTATCTTTAAATATGGTTATATTATCGCCGTCAGGTCCATTAGAAGCTGTCCAATTCCAGTCGAAAACTCTAGTGGCCATGGGAAAGCCCAAAACCGAGTCCAACATTCCTGTTTGCGTATAGGTTCCTACCCCAGCGGCGCTGCCATCGTACACCTCTGCCAGGGTGTAGAACTTTTTACCCCCGGCGGGTGTGGTGGTAAGTCCTGAAGCGTAGGTCCTCAGGTCGGCGCAAAAACTGGACCAAAAAGCCGTGGGGACGTGTTTCACCGTGTCGATCCTGTAACCGTCGATATCGGAATTGGCGATCCACCACTGGAAGATTTCCGTGAGCCTTTGCCCGACCGCAGCATCCGAGGTGTTCACATCCCGGAGGCCGGAAAAATCTCCCTCGGTCACTTCGTTTCCCGTTCCTGAGGTTGCATTACCACCCTTGCGGGTGAGGAAGTCGCTGATGGTTTTGCCCGAAGGCATGGGACCGAAATTGGGTTTGATGCGGTTGGGCATGGTAACCCAGGAAAGGGCGGGGGTCACGTCTTCCAGCCACTTATGAGTTTCATAGGCGGTGGGGGAATAAACGGGCTCCCATTCCCCATCACCAGGCTGATTGTCACTATTCAAATCGTAATAACTCAAGGGACCCACGTGGTTCACCACCACGTCCATGACCACGGCGATACCCTGGGCATGAGCGGCCTTTACAAAGTCCCGGAAGTCCTTCAATGTTCCCAAATGGGGATCTACGGCGTAAAAGTCCTGGGCCCAGTAGCCGTGATAACTGGTGAAGGCGGCATTTTCCCAGGCTTGACGCACAGGGCTGGTGATCCAAAGGGCAGTAATACCTAAATTTTTCAAATAGGGTAGTTTAGCGGTCATTCCCACAAAATCCCCTCCTTGGTAAGTTTTACCGTCCCCCAGGACGTAGTCCAAATTGCCGGACGTGATGAACTGATTATTGGCCCCATTCCCATCATTGAAACGATCGGTCAAGGAAAAGTACATCACCCGATCCCGCCAGTCGCTAACTTGGCTAGTCAGGGGAATCGTAGTAGTGGTCATGGTATAGGTTGGAAGGGTTTGATCGGGGAGGGTCAGACCTCCCGGGGCTTTAAACCCGGAAAGCACCGGAGCTTTGTAGGTTTGGGCGGCGTAACCGAAGGAAGGTTTCACTTTCAAGGTATCGTTGGGATAAATGGTTTGGGAAAATGCAAACGCGGCTTCTTCTTCCAAGGGATATCCTACTTTGGCGTAGTTAGCCCCGACCTTGTAGACCCTGGGAGGTTCTGAAAACGTAAGAGTTCCCACCACGAGAGGGTCCACGCTGGCGGTGAAGTGGAAAGTGAACTCCAGGGTTTCATTCCCTGTGGCATCTCGAACCGCAACGCCTGTGGCACCGTTCACAGGCAGTACATCAGCAAGTAGGTTAGCCATGGATACGGCAATGGAAACGCGAACACCCTCCCCATTTACAGGGGTGGAGGAACTCCCTTGGTAGACCACGGGTCCTCCGGCGCTCCCCCTGGCTAAGGCAGTGAACGTTAAAGTACCCGGAGCAGTCACGATGATGTTTCCGCTCCAGTTGGTGGCATTTTTTGATAAGTTTCCGCTTCCCGCGGGTTGATCGGCGCTGTCGGTGACTAAAATCTCCACCGATGTGATATTTGTATCGGACATAAGGCTTCGACCGGTACCCAGCCCCAAGCCATCAGCCTGAACTTCCACCGTGATTCCGGGAGTTGCAGACGGGGCATTGAGGGACTGGGGAGAATAGCAGGAGACGAGAAAGCAACCTGGTAATAAGAGTAAAAATAAGGCTAGTGACGGCTTTTTCATCACCTATCTCCTTAGGGTTTGATATTCCCAACTTGAGCACCGGGGGCTAAAGAGGAAAGTAGGTCAAATTGGAAATATTTGATGGGGTTAGGATCCAAACCATCGGTGGCTGTGGTTAAGGGCACCATTCCATAAGTCCATTCACTCCCGGACTTAGAATTAATAAAATGTACCAGAAGATTAATTTTATCTGGATTTCCCAGAACTGATCGGGGAACTCGAATTTCCACCGAAGTTCCAGCCCAATCCCTAATAAGATCTGTACCTTGGGTCAATCCTAGGGGATTCGTCCATGACCAAGCACTACCTGACCAGGAAGCATTGTTAAAATTAGCCCAATCTGCTTGCCAGTTTATGACATGGGTTGCCTGGAAAGGTAAGGTAAAGCCCTGTGTACCATAGGTAATCCCAGCACTGGTTCCTGTAGCCCCCTCTTTTCCAAGATATGTAATTAAAAGTTTCGATGCCCCATCGGCAGCAGGTGATATATCCCCTCCCTTATATCCTAGGTAAAGATAGGTTGCATCCCAGGTAATGTAAAATGTGTAACCGCTGGAGGAAGAAGAAAACGTCTCATCGGAAGAGTATTCCGTAGTTCCGGCCCCAATTGTGCCATCAAAAACAGGGGTTTTTTCGTAAGCTGGGACTTCCGTTACTGTATAGGTTGCGGTGGTCACCGAAGAATTAACATAGCCGGTTTTAGTAGCAGCGACCTTGAGGGTATAGGTGCCCACAACTTTCGGAATCTGGTATGAGCTTCCGGTTGTGGCGGTTCCGGATGTTAATGGATCGGTGGAATCTGTAGTGTATTTAAAAATAACACTGGGGGTCGCAGAGGCGAAAGAAACCAAGGGGGCAGCTGTAGCGGGACTATAATTTGCCGTGCCATTATCTAAAGTTACCGAAGCCACCTGAGCCACCGCCTTGAACACCACAGTACTCCAAGAGTTCACACTGTAAGTACCGGAGCTCCAAGCCCAGCCTGAAGTCGCAGGCCAAACATTGTCCACGGTATTCGCATCAGCCCACTCGGAGGTATCGATGATCCGGACCCAGGTAGTCCCCGCATCCGGGGTCGGCAAGGTAAACGGGACGCTGGCGGTCCCGGTGTTTATGCAAAGAAGATAATCGGAACCACCGGAAACGGAGGAACCATCAATATGTATTCGAATGGACCAGTCAGCACCATTAAGGGCAGTTTCATCATTCTTGGCATAACTGAAGATGGCATCAGTGTAATTAGCCGTCCGCAAGGCGGGTTCATTTTTTCTTAAATTCATCATGGATGCTGCAAACTTGAATAAATTGTTCTGACCGTCAGCCTTGAGGTCTGTCCCCAAGTTGTTGTGATAAGCCCCACCATCCCCTGTGGCTACCCCTTGCGGAATGTCGGTATTGATTTGATTGTAGTTATTCCAAGTGGCCACAGAGTCCACATTGTAGGGATTATTGTTCCCATTTTGCGTGCGACCAAACTCGTCGCCGTAAACCACCATGGGTACACCGCGGCTAAACATCTGGATTACCCAAATTGTCCGCAGAGTCTGGCGCCGCAGCTGCTGGTCGCCTCCAAAATCCCAACTGCTGTTGTTACTCGTACCGCCATCAGAAGGACCGAACGGCCAGGTGCGAAGAGGATTTATCAGGTTCCGGGCGGCCTCATCATTGACTGTATAGCTGACTAAATCGGCTAAAGTGAACCCATCATGGGCGACCACGAAGTTCACAGACTTCTGAGGACCGCCTTGATCATTAAAAGCATTGTAGTTCCCATGGAAAACGTCGGTAAAGCTATACCCGGATCCGTTTCCATCGCCCTTGATGAATTTCCTAACCGCATCCCTGTAGAACCCGTTCCACTCTCCCCAACCAGAAGGAAAATTTCCCACCTGGTACCCTCCAGCACCCGTATCCCAAGCCTCGGCTATCATTTCAGCGGAGTTAGTGGCACCAAGGGTCGCAATATCTGAAAGGAGGGTGGCACCGGAGTTAAAATTCCAAGTCCCAAGAGTATCCCTACCTAAGACCGGGGCTAGATCAAACCGAAAACCATCCACCCCCATTTCGGTGAGCCAGTAGGTCAAGCTGGATTTGATGAGCTCTTTCACCACAGGCTGACTGGAGTCGAAATTATTTCCACACCCCGTCGTTTCCCAGTAGGAAGATTTATCCGCAGGCACTAATGCATAGTAGCTTGTATTATCGAACCCCCGAAAACTGGTCAGTTCCGCCACTTCCTTGGTATTTCCCGTTCCTCCCCATATTCCCCCTTCTCCCGTGTGGTTATAAACCACGTCGAGATAGACTTCCATTCCGGCATCGTGGAAGGCCTTCACCATCTCCTTGAATTCTTTTGTGGGCCCTCCGAGACTTTTATCATAAGAATAACGCCGGTCTGGTGCGAAGTACCCATAAGTCATATAACCCCAAAAATTTCCCCCTGATACAGTCGACGGATTAGCATCGTTGGCTGTTTCTTGTACGGGGAGAAGTTCGATTGTATTTATACCTAAGGCTTTAAGGTAGGGGATCATATAGATGGCGCCTTTGTATGTGCCCTTTTCGTCCGAAGGAACATTCGCTGTAACACCTTCAAACCCACTCATTCCACCCAGGATTGTGGTCAAACTTGCTGTGGAGGAATGATTGGTCAGTCCCCTCACATGGGCCTCGTAAATGATGGCATCTTTTTGATCAATTACAGGCTTGGTTCCAAAGCTGGTGGCATCAAACAAAGCCACCGACTTGGGCGCCCACTTACCAGTATCCACATTCCGGCGGTTGATAGCCAAGTTTCCGGTTATGAGCCCTGTGTAGGTCTGGTACCCTAGAACCACATCGGATCCCCCTGTACCGTACATTCCCCCATTTTCCCCTGCTGTGGCCATAGCCGGGGTTTCTTTGTCATGGCTCATTTCTTTGGTATAGGGATCGTAGAGAACTTTATTGGGATTGAACCGATGTCCGTTGGTATCCACATCGCTAAGAAAACCTATGGCGCTGTTGCCCCGGGTCCATCCGGCGTTGTAAGGCCAATTGGGTCCCCATACCCGGAAGCCATAGAGGACGGGAGCGGTATTTCCACTCATATCCACCACGGCTCTCCAGACGTTATCGCTGCCTTTTTCCATCCAGTAGTCCAGGGTGGCGTCTTTTTCAGTGGCTTGGGAATAAATTTCTAAAAGTACTTTTTCTGCGCTGGCGCTGTAGACCGCCACTTGAAGATTTCCGCCGTAACCGCTCGTGAAAGAGGCTCCTTTGGAGAATGTAGCCCCATCCCAACCGGTACCCGCTGTAACACCGTTCACGTCCACGGGTGAGCCCCGACTAAAACTGGAGTGTTTATCCCCCACCGAGGAGGGTAGCAGCAATACTGGGATGTTCACCTGGGTGGTACCGGTGGGGGCGACGTTTATATTAATTGATCCGTCCCAAAGGGGAAGTCCCGCTGAATCTCTCGCCTGGGCTCTAAAATCTAAGGGTACTGCGACTGACACGTTGAAAGTACCCTTCCAAACACCCGACACCTTCACCAGATTACCGGTGCCTCGAAGTACAGACCCTTCCATCGCTTCTACCACTATGGAAGCAACCTGAAGATCACCACTTAAGCCACGGGAATCCCCATCGGGAATACTAATTTCCACGGGATACCGGGGGCCTGAACCCGAAGTCGAGTCGAGCTGTCCCAAGGGAGGCTTACAGGCAACACTTAAAATTCCAAAAATGAAAAAAAGCACACATAATTTAAGGTATTTCATAGCTGCTCCTGGGGACGAGGAAATTTGATGGAAAACTTTACCATGGGACGCACGAACTGTATATAAAATATCACCGAAACCAAGGTAAATCATGGAAAACGATGGAAAACTTTGAAAGGCTTGCCCTGGGAAGCCCCGGGTGAGACCTATCTCCTTTGACCTTCCCATGGTAATATTTAACCATGAGTTTCCGAGTTCCCATGGGTCTATTACTAAGCCTGCTCGTTGTTTCCTGTATACAGCCAGTACTGCCTCCCCTCGAGCCTCCTCTAGGTGTCCTCATTATCCCGGGAAGGGATTTTATTTATGCCGTGGGGGGTGATGGCAGCCAGTCCTGGGTAGCCAGCACACAAGTTCTAAAGGCTCCTGTGAATACGGATGGAACCGTGGGAGAATGGGAACCGGATACGCCATTGCCCTCGCCCCTCTACGGGTGCACCGGATTTTTCTTGGGCGGATGGATTCACGTGTTTGGTGGAACCGACGGGGAGAACCTATCCAAGGTGGAGTACTTCGCACCGGTGGATAGTCAGGGAAATATTGGATTTGCCAATACTATAAATGAAGTTACGACCCGAAAGTGGGAAAAAGGCCTCCGCTCCCTTCCTAAAGGCCGCATGGGCGGTAAAATAATTCAAAGGGGAACCTACCTGGAATGGGCGGGCGGGCAATGGGACCTGGAGGCCCCAGCCGCCCGATGGTTTACCCGGCAGTGGAAAGACGGACAGGTGGGGCAGTGGTATCAGTTTACCCCCCCAGTATTTCCAGATACTCCCCTGGCAGAAACGGCAGCCCCTCTGCCCAGAATATTTCCCTCCTCAGGTTTTATACCCGCCGGAACCCCCATTTTAGCAGATTTACAGCCGGGAGATCGACTTTATTACACCAGTGCGGTGGGAATGGAACCGGAAAGCCCTACGGAAACATCCACCCCATTTGACATCACCAATCCTCCCAAACCTGTGGAGGGAGAAATTTTTCTTTGGCGGACCTTTCGCAGCGATCGCACCCCTTCACCCTTGGTACGCAGTGCCTACCAGGTGAGAAAATCCGGGATGTTTGTCCTACTTCAGGGAACTCTTACACCGGGGTCAGACCTCAGCCCCCTAAAGACTTATGAACTGAAAGAATTCTATTCCAATGGCAGCTTTACAGAAGTAAATCTGGTTAGGTATCAGATCATCCTTTCCCAAGAAACCACCTTGGAAATCCAATGGAGTGATCTCAATGAGGGACCTGACCCCAGGCCTGACACCGCACCGGTCCGCATTTCAGTTTTTGAAGAGGACCTCCAACTTCCCGCATGGGATGCGGAAGGACATGAAATCGTGGGGTTCACCGGGGGATTCCATACCCCCCTAAAGGTCCAGTGGCCCCAAGGGAAGTACTACTTTTTTATAGAGCGAACCGATGGTCAAACAGGTGGTTCCTTCTCTTTGAGAGTTCATACACCCTAGGGGAAAACTGATTTCTTCGGATTCTCTCCCGGTGTTACAGATGTGGTAACAAGCTTGCTATTGGATATTTTTTGTTATAGAATAATTCTTGTTGTACCATCCTAATTCTTATAGGGAAAAGACCACAATATGATGCCCACCATCGATAGAGAAAAAATCGTCCATGCCGCTCGGAATCAGGTCCCTTTTGAAATACTTTCTTATGCTTTTCCCAGAGAAATGGAACTTTACCTTGAGGAAGTTCTTACCCTGTTTTTAAAGGAATTGGGACAAATTGAGCTCAAGGATCACTTGGTCTACTGTATCCGAGAACTCACGGTCAACGCAAAAAAAGCCAATACCAAGCGGGTCTACTTTAAAGAAAGAGGCCTAAATCTCAAAAATGACGCGGATTATGAGATGGGAATGAAGGCTTTTAAGGAAGAAACCCTCTCCAATATGGAGCACTTCACCGAACTCCAGGTTCAAGAACGACTTTACGTCAAAGTAATCTTCCAAATACAAGCCCATACCCTCTCCCTTTCCGTGCGCAACAATGTTCCCATAACTAAAAAAGAACTCACACGGGTTTACGACCGCATCGCCCGGTCCCGGGCTTTTACCTCCATGGAAGATGCCTTTGCCGAGGTCCTCGACGATTCTGAAGGGGCAGGACTGGGTATTGTCATCATGGTCCTCATGCTCAGGAAAATGGGGCTTTCAGAGTCCGCTTACGACCTGGATTCCGTGGGAGATGAAACCATCGCCACCCTGACCATCCCCACCAGTAACGTAAAACTGGAGAAAATCAACGCCCTCACCGCTGAAATCGTGGAAGTCATCCAATCCATTCCCGCTTTTCCTGAAAGTATTCAACGGGTCATGGCCATGCTCGGTGATCCGGAAGTGGATCTGAACAAAGTGGCAGTACAAATGGCCAAGGATCCGGCCCTCACCGCAGACCTGATCAAATTTGTCAATTCGGCCTATTACGGAGCCCGAAAAAAGATAGATTCCATCAGCGAGGCTGTGAGAATGATCGGCATAAAGGGACTCAAGGCCCTGATGTATCCCTACGCAGCTCAAAAAACCTTGGCGCCCCTGGTTAGTAAGTTCAAACATCTTTGGGATGAGGCCCTTCAAGTTTCCTACTACGTCATGGAACTGGGACGGGTTCTTAATTTCCCCAAGGAAGAACTGGGTAACCTCCAAATTGCCGGACTTCTCCACAATCTTGGGGAGCTAACCCTATCCATCGCCCATCCGACCCTTTCCGATCGAATCGACAACTTCTGTAAAACCAGAAATATTACCGCCGATGTTTTCGAAGATATCGCCGGAAGTATGAACCAAGCCGAAATCGGGGCCCGGGTGGCTGAAAAGTGGAATTTCCCAGAAGATCTGGTCCAATGCCTTCGGTACCAGAACCATCCCCACAGGGCCTTGCCCAAACACCAAGCCTTGGTCTGTGCCGTCTATCTAGCCACGTCACTCCAATCCCAGGAAAGGGATATGATCATTTACGAACAGTTAAATAAAAATATTCTCAAAGCCTTTAAAATCACCAGCTTTGACCACCTGAAACAAATTCACGAGAAGATCAAAACAAACTGGGCTGAAACCCCGAAGTAAGCAACCATGGAAAAAAATCAACTTAAAGTCCCCCAGGATCTTCTCAATCGTAACACCCAGGTTTATGAATCGGGAGAGTTTGTGTTTAAAGAAGGTGAAATTGGTAACACCATGTATATCCTTTTGAAAGGCCAGGTGGACATTCTGAAAAGGACAGAAAAAGGGGTTAACCGCCAGTTAGCCAGCTTAGCACCAGGGGAGATTTTTGGGGAAATGTCCCTTCTGGATACCCTCCCCCGATCCGCCAGCGCCATATCCAAGGGTGTATCCGAGGTTTTAGCCATCCAAGAGGAGGGATTTCTCCGGTTATTGGGAAAAAACCCCCAATTTGGAGTCAAACTCCTGCGGGGTTTATCTAAAAAGCTCCGGGTGGCCAATTCTGTAATTTCTGACTTTTCGTTTTCCATGAATAAATGGGTCTTCACCGGGATTCAAAATTTTGTTCGGGAAAAGGGCGAAAAAATCCCCTTGGGTTGGAAATTCACCCGGAGGGACTTTGAAAAATGGGCATCATTACACTTGGGAGTCACCACCAGGGAACTCTATGCTGTCTTGACCCAATTGCGTAATTCCGGAGTTCTTTGGGTTTCGGGGAACAATGAAGAGATGGTCTTGAAACAGGAAGGAATGAATAAGATCCTCTAACGAGGCACTTTCAAAACTACTGCGGTGGATTCCAACTTCGGGTCCATGCCTCCAATAAAATTCCTGTGGCCACGGCCACGTTCAAACTCGCCTTTTTCCCATAAAGGGGGATGGAAACCCGGCCCATACTTTTATCCGCCCTGGCCAGGGCCTCGGGGCTCAGACCCAATTCCTCAGTCCCCAGCAAACATACGCCTTGGGGGGGGAATTCAAAATCCTCCAAGGTCTGTCCCCCTAGCTCCAAGGCAAATACAGGCCCCGCCAGATCGTCCAGACTCCCCCGATTCCAGGGAAGTACCTCATCCGTACCCATGGCCGTCCTTTTTACCCTCAAATGTTCCGGTCCGGGGGTCAGGGGACTGAGTATAAGATTTTTCACACCGAAGGCCTCGGCTGAACGGAAGATCGAACCCACGTTGAAGGGTGATCTCAGGTCCTCGAGAAACAAGGTGATGGGAAATCTCCGTTCAACCCGGGCCTCTCCGTCCCTGGGAGAGAGGGAGTAATCCCAATCCGCCGTACTTATCCCCAGGGAGTCCAAAATTCCATGTCTCCACCGGTCAATAATTCTGAGCCACAACCGGGGATCCTGGTGCTCAGGATAAGGTTCCACCTCCCCTGAGGCCTTCCAACCTTCCTTTAAAAAAGGCTGCCAAAGATTCCAATCGAGCAGCTCTCCCCGGGTTAAAATCTCCTGGGCTTCCCGAAGGAGTTTCACAATTTTCCTTGTTTGGGTGGTTTGCCGGAGGGTTATAAATTTTCGATAGGTAATCAATTTCCAAACACCCTAGAAGGCGCCCTTGAGAAAGATTGCGATTTCATCATCATCCAGGGGAAATCCCTTTTTAAGCGTGACCCCCCTGACCATTTCCGACGCCAGGGAAATCTCCGATTCAATCAGTCCCATCTCCTGAAACCTTAAAGGTAGGCCGAAACCAGAAAGACTTTTTCGAATCTCCCTGGCCAGGGTTTCGGCCCCGATTTGATCGTCAGAATACTCCCCTTCAAAACCCAGGGCGTGGGCACATCGAATCAGAAGTCCCGGCCTCTTCCATAGATAATTCTCCACAAAATGGGGAAGAAGAACTCCCCCACCCCCGTAGGCGGGCATTTTTGTGATGTTGGAAAGGATCGTGAGAGCCGTCAAACCCGGACCCCGGGGGACCTGGGCTAAAACCTGGGCTAAAGCAAGTCCGGAGAAAAAGGAGTCCAGCCGATATTCGGCTTTGGTCGGTTGGTCAAACACAGTTTTAGCCAGAGGCCACATTTGCAACACAGATTCGGACAAAGTCCGGGAAATGGAGTCACACCCCGCCCAAGTGGAGGCCTCCAATGCAAGAAAAACCATATCCACAAACCCTGCCACGGAAATGAGGGGGGTAGCTCCTGTGGCTAAATAGGGATCCAATAGGATGGTTAAGGGATTCTTTAAAGGGGCTTCGAAGATTTCCCATTCCGAGGGCTCTCCTGTCCCGAGACACCCCTCTTCCCGAAGAAGAAAGGGCAATAGGGGATTTGTAGGAAGTTCAAACAAGGGGAGTCCCAATTCCATTGCCAGTTTCCGACCTATGGAAAGAACTTTCATGGACCCCAGGGTACAAATCATTTCCGCAAACCCTGTTTTGGCCAATGTGGAAGCTTCTTTGATCAACTTATGGGGATTCTGACCCTCTAGGAATTCGAGGCTGAGACTCCGAACCCCTGCCCGCTCCAGAATCTGACCGAGAACTACTTTCTCCCGTCCGCCCCCGTTCACCGGTTCGGAGATGACCAGAGCTCGGGTTCCCACCTCCCTGGCAAGCAGCCCTACCTGTTGACTGGTACCCAGTCCTATTTTGACTTTTTGTGGAAAACAGAACTCCATGGACATCCTCCGAAGAAAAAAAAAGACAGACCCTGGGGCCTGTCTTCGCAATTAAAGTTAAAGAATCAAAGTCCTAAGCTTTTCATAATCCCTTCGGCCACGGCTTCAAGCATAGCTCTATTACCATAGTTCGGATCTTGGACCCTGACCTTGAGTTCAGCTATTCTGTCAGCTCTGATCTCGGGGGCGCTCAATGCTGCATCCTTTGCCATAAGCACCTCGGCCTGAGCACGGGCCTCGGAGGAAACTTCAATGGAGTCGGAGCCGCCAGTTCGAACAGGTTTAGACGACCTCTCGGCTTTTCCGTAATTTTTCAGGGGGTCGACGGACCCAAGTCTATCGATTGTCATATCTTTCCTCGTCCCTACCATTATCGACCGAAACATCCCAGAAGTTAATTAAAAAACTCTCCTGAAACCAATAAAGCGAACTCTCCCTTCAATATAGGCTTCTCCCGGAGATCTTTCAAGACTTTCTCTGCCGTTCCTTCCAGGAATTCTTCGAAATTTTTAGTCATTTCCCTTCCTAAAAGGACATGGCGTCCCGGATCCTGGGCTGTGATCTCTTCCAGAAGCTTAATAATGCGAAAAGGGGATTCGTATAGAACAAAGGCTTCTTTTCTCGGAAGCAGCTCTTCCAAGCGTTTTCGGCGTTTACCTTCCTTCATGGGAAGAAACCCTTCGAAGGTCACGGTCTTCCCGGGAAACCCGCAAACGCTCACCAAGGCACTGAAGGCGGAGGCTCCGGGGATGGGAACCACTTGAAAACCCGCATCCCTCACAATCCTCACCAAGACCGCTCCAGGGTCGCTCACCCCAGGGGTTCCCGCATCGGTGACGTAGGCTATGGATTTCCCTTCACTCAAAAGTTTAACCAAGCCTGCGGCGGAATTTTTCTCATTGGCAGCGCGGCAAGACAGGACCGGCTTATGAATATCGTAGGCAGAAAGGAGTTTTTTACTCTCCCGGGTGTCCTCGGCGGCCACAAAATCCACGGCTTTCAGGGTTTCCACCCCGCGGTAGGTCATATCCCCGAGATTTCCAATCGGGGTGGCCACTATGTATAGAATTGACATATACTCTTTTTAACACAGGCAAGACGGAGAACCAAGGGTCCACCGGCGAAAGAGGTATGTTTGGATCCTTTAGTTATGGTAATCGGGCTCTTTGCCCTCATCGTCTTGGGTGTTTTGGTCGCAGGATTGGGCGGATCTACAAAAAAACCGGGGTCAGACCTCAAAAAAGACCCCTTAGAAACCCCACCCCCCTTAAAAGGCAAACCCTGCCCCCTGTGCAATTCCCCGCTTATCCGAGGGGAGAGGGTCCATTCGGTCCTATTTCAATCCAGCAGGGATGATAAAATTATGGAGATATACGGTTGCCCTTACTGCTATAAAGACCATCCCAAGGGGGAGGGAAAATTCCGCTATGGCAGAAATTGTCCCGTGTGCCACAAATCCCTGGAAACCGCAGATGTGGTTTCAGCCCGGGTTTTCACCCGTCAGAATAAAATGCACGTCCATGTCCTGGGATGTCCCCAGTGTCGAAAATCTTCCCCTAAATAACCATGGTCAGGGGGGATGTTTGGGAGACAAGAAAATAGTTGGCCTGTTTCAGAACATCCCGGGTCCCCGCATGGGTGGCCAAAAGCAGGGCATCTTCCAGCTCCAACCAGACTCCGTTGCTAAGTTCTTCTTTTTGAATCTGAAGTTTTTTCTTATCCGTCGGCGCTAGGAAAAAAACCACTTCCTTTCGTACGAGAGCTTTGGGGAAATAATGCACCACAGATCGAAATCCGGGGATAAAATCCACTTCCAACCCCGTTTCCTCCAATATTTCCCGTTTGGCGGTCTGCTGTTCGGTTTCACCCGGTTCTTCGTGGCCCTTGGGTAAGCTCCAATGTCCCGCGGGGTTGTGTTTCACCAATAGATAATAGATCCGTGAGTCCTTACGACGAAAAACAACTCCACCGCAGGCCTTATCCTCTTTAAAACTCACTTGGTAGACTTCCAGTTTTTAAGAATGTTTAAAACCGTTCCCAGGGGAAGGGTGAATTCCTGGGGTTTTTCATTTTCTCCCGTAGGATGTTTGCAGAATTCCAAATTGTAATCCACATTCAGTGGCCTGTAGACCAGCTTTCCAAAAGAGACCTCACCGGTCTCTCCCCTCCTACGCCCTTCTTCAAATCGGATCACATCAATCTTTGGAATGACCCAGATTGAATTGAATTCCGGCCTGTACACCAGGGCATCGGGGAAGAGAAAAAATCCAAACTGAGCTTGGGTCTTCCGGGAAGAGATCGCTGCCCTCAGCAGCTGCATTTGTGAATTGATGAGTTTGAAAAATGGAATAATCAACAGGAGAGCCATGAGACCCAGAAGGGCTAATACGCCGGTCTGTAGATAACTACCCCAGGTACCCATTCCCCCAAGAAAACTAAATCGGCCGCCGTCGGCCAAAGTCCAACCGGTGAATCCGATAAAAGTCCCGGCGCCCAAAATCCCTAAGACCATGCGACCCAGGGCTTCTAGCCCCCTACCCATTCCATAAAATTCAGGGTTGTAGGGGATGACCTTCATACTGGAAACGGTACCGGTATGGGATTGGTCAAAAAGCCCCCGGTAGGCAGGACTCAATTCATTCAAGGTTTTTTGTAATGGTAACCACATAACTTACAGACATTTTAACCTAAAGCTTCAATAAATTCGACCCTAACCGTAAAAAGGCTTGAACTTTACCCGTCGAATATGCAGGAATGGTCCCATGGATCCTGTGATGGAAAAAGCTTTAGAACAACTCCAGGACTTGTATAAAGACCTGGATAAGGAAATCGGAGAACTTCAGAAGCAATCAGGACTTCATTGCCCCCCGGGCTGCGGCTTCTGTTGCCAGCGGCCCACAAGGGAAATCGAAGCCACCATTTTGGAAATGATCCCTGCGGCTCTGGCACTTATAGAAGAAGGACAGGGTTCCTTTTTTAGGGATCGGGCTCAGGAAGCTGGAGAGGCTGGGAGGTGCGTCTTTTATTCCCCCATAAATGAAGCAACCTTTTCTGGAACCTGTGGAAGATACACCTTTCGCCCCTTAGTTTGCCGGCTCTTCGGATTTGGAGCCATCAAAAACAAACAGGGAAAGTTGGAGATCTCCTATTCTATTGTGATGAAAAAAACTCTAGCCACCGTTTTGGATTCCACTGATAAGAAATTAACTGAAGGAATGATGGCGCCGCTATATTCAGATTATGGAACCCGGCTCCGGGGGATTGATTCCCCATGGACCCAAGATTCCTACCCCCTCAACCTGGCCCTCCAAAAAGCCCTGGAGTGGGTTTTCCTTCGCCAAAGGTACTCCTAACCCTGAAAAAAAAGGTTTCGCCCTGAGCGATCCTGCCTCGTGACCACCCTTTCTGAGGGGGGGCGGTAGGGCTTACGCCGATATCCGTCTTTTGCGGGATCACTGGCGCACTGAAGTTGAAAATCCTGCATTTTTTGAAAGACCTCCAAGAGTTGTTGTGGTCTTTCATAATGATCCAAACCACTTTTTTCCAAGGCAATCAGGAGCTCATGGGTAGCTTCCAAGGTGGAAAGGCACATCTCGTCCGGTTGTTGTTTGATGATCCACCGGCTTTTAGCCTCGGGAATAAAACCTATCCTGGGAAGAACTTGGAGACTGGGGCTGAGTTTGAGCATTTTTTTGGCACAAGCCCAGGTGGCATCCAAAAGAAAAACCAAGAGCCTCTTCCCCCCCAAATCCCCAGAAGTTAGCCCGCCTTGGGATAAATTCCGAGATTCAGGACCCGGGTAAAGGAGCATGGGACTGTAGGTGGGATCGTGGAGGAGAGATTGAACCGGGGAAAAATTTTCAAACTCCACCCCCACATGGAGTTCACTATCTGCCAAGGCGATATGGGCAAAACGCCCGGTTCCAGCTCTGGTCTGTTTAAACTCTTTCGGATGCATAAGAAATACAAATTTGGTGTTAGTGGTAACAGGTATTAGACACCCACACCAACAAAGGGCCTTCGGCCACCAACATTTTAAGCATAAATCTCGGTCGGACATGATATATACTATCAAAGAATGGACAAAATACCAAGAATGGAAACTTTTTATTTACACTTTGCAACCCGAGGGGAATAGGTTAGAATGAAGGCGTATTCATGAAACCGCACAAGTTTAGAACCTACCTCTTGTTTGGCCAATGCGCTGCCATCCTTCTCCCCGTTCTCATCGCCGCTTTTTTTGTCAGCTACAATTTGCGTGGTGCCCTGATTGAGGAAGCCATCAATAAAAACTACACCCTTACAAAGTCCGAGTCCGGAAGAATAGAAGATTTCCTCGAAAGGCCTCTCCTTTTTTTTGCCACGATCAATAGAGAATCCCAGTGGTCCCAGGATCAGAGCTTTCTCAAATCCCGATTTGAAGCCCTTCTGGGGGAATTTCCCTATTTGGAAAATGTGGAAATTCTCGATCTTAAAGGCCGGGTAACCCAGGTCATTCCCTCGGACCCGAGTATTTTAGGCGTGAATAAGTCGGATTTCCCCCACATCCAGGAAACCCTACTCACCGGACGCACCATCTACTCATCCAGTTTTATTTCCCTGGAAACCGGCGAGGCGGCGGTAAATATCGCCTATAAAACTAAATTTTTTATTATTCATGCCCGGCTCAATCTGGAACTCTTGAGTTCCATGGTGGTGGATTTTCTAAGGAACTTATCCCCCAGCTTTGAAATGATCGTCACCGATGCCCAAGGGGTCTATTTAGGGTCCAAAAATGTAGACAGGGTCTTTCAGCGGGAAACTTTTTTACCTTTTAGAAACATTCTTATGGATCGGGAACAGGAAAAAATAGTCAGCCTGGAAAAGAATTCAGGGAGACTCGTCACTGGGGTGGAGATGAAAACATCCGGATGGTTTGTTTTTCTACTACAACCCGTGAATGAAGCCATTAGTTCTCTCTACAATTTTTATATCCTTCTGGGTGTCATTGTGACCATCACTTTGATAATTATTTTTCTCATCACCTTCCTTTGGGCAGGAGTTCTGGATCGTTCAATGGCGGCCCTCACCAAAGCATACCAAGCCATCGCGGAAGGACGATTTGATCAGAACCCTGTGAATTATCAGCTTAAAGAATTTGACACCCTGAATAAGTCCCTCTTGATGATGGTAGAAAAAATTAATAATCGAGAAGACGAAAACCGAAAACAGATGGAAGAACTGGAAGTGAAAAACTCTGAACTGGAGCGGTTCACGTATACGGTTAGTCACGATTTGAAAAGTCCCTTGATCACCATGAAAGGATTTTTAGGACATTTGAGGATCGATTGGACACAGCAGAATGAAAACCGTTTTTTGGAAGACCTCCAAAGGATCCAGAAAGCCACGGAAAAAATGCAGGAGCTGTTAGAAGACCTTCTCCATTTGAGTCGCACATCCCACACCCTGGAGAGACTTCAGGTCTTCTATATGCACACTGCCTTCAAAGCTGCTATGGGAAATGTACGTCACACCTTTATCGATGGGGAAATGACCTATACAAAAGAACCTTGGCCGGAAGTCAGGGGAGATCTGGGGCGCATTATTGAAGTCTGGCAAAATCTCATAGAAAACGCTATAAAATTCAAAGGATACCGTAATACCATAAAACTGGAAGCCGGTTGGGAAACCCGTGATGGGGAGATTCTATATTTCCTTAAGGACAACGGTATCGGGATTAATCCCCTCTATCATAAAAAAATCTTCGGACTTTTTGAAAAACTGGATCAGGGGGCCGAAGGCTCTGGGATAGGTTTAGCCTTGGTAAAACGAATTTTGGAAATGCACCGGGGACATATT
>CAZUXL010000055.1:0-3672 GCA_964624355.1 uncultured Spirochaetales bacterium | reverse complement strand
GGGTTGAGTCTTCAGGGTTGGGAGAAGGTTCCACCTTCTATTTTGCCCTTAAAACAGACGCCTCACCCCCTAGTTTAAATTAAGAAAAACCTGCTAAATAACCCTCATCCCTATGAAAAAACTGACACCTCTCCTAATACTACTTTTTTTAGCCTGCGACAAAGATGTTCAACCAAAGGTCTTTTATTCTAAAACTATGGAAGTCATTCCCGAATCCCCCACCAGAGATCTGGATCAAAGAATTCGGCTCAACGCAGCTGGCCATTTGGATGTCAAAACCCCCGTTGGTTGGACTCCGCTACCCACCAAGGGTCTCCCAGTCGAAAAAATCTGGCCCAATTTAGATACACCGGAGCCCGTTCCCCTCTCGGGGTATTCGGAAGGTCCAGGTCTTTACTTGGGAACTTTCACGCCCCGCGGAGCTTTCCTGAGTGCGGACAGAGGTCTAACTTGGACTAAAATCCTGCAAAAGGAAACCTTGGGAGGCGGGGCCTATCTCACTGCCATGGCCATCGATCCGTTGGATCCAAAACATATCCTGGTCGGGACCTCATTCAATGGACTTTTCGAGACCCGGGACCAGGGAAAAACTTGGATTGGCCTTATCAGCCACTATTGGACCCAATCCCTGGGTGCGGATTACTGGGAACAGGTTCATTCCTTGGCCTTTTCCCCCGCCTCCTCCCAGGAAGTCTACGTTTCCCTGGGTATTAAAGGGGAAGTGTATTCCCTGGATTTGTTAAAAAAGAAGATGCTCCCCCTCACCACCCTTCCTGAAGGCACAGTGATCCAATCCCTCGGACCGGTCACCATCGGAGAGCAAGAGAACCTGGAAGTCAGGACTCAAACTGCATATTGGCGTTGGAATCGAGTTCTGGGTGAATGGTCAAAGCTGGGTGATCGCCCTCAAAGGTCCCCGTGGGAGTTGAAAAAAGCCACCCGCATGGCCCAATCGGCGAACAAACACGGAATCTACGTTTCAGCTAATCAAGCAGCCATTCCCTCCCTTCTGGAAGGCCATTTAAAAATGATGAAGGACCACGGGCTCAACGCTTTAGTCGTGGATTTTAAAGATGATACCGGTGTTTTAGTCTACGACAGTAAGGTTGATATGGCCATAAAAGCCGATGCGGTGAGAATACGGCTTCAGGTACCTGAGTTAGTCGCTAAAATTCACGAAGCAGGTTTTTATCTCATCGCTCGGGTAGTGGTATTTAAGGATGAAAAACTCTATAAGTTCAATCAAAACAAATACGCCCTCTGGGACAATTCCACCAAGAAACCCTGGGGATTTTTTAAAGAGTATACCCATGAAGAAACCGGAGCTGTGTCCTACGTTCAAAAGGAATTTTGGGTCGACATTTACTCCCAGGATGTCTGGGACTACAACATCGCCATTGCGAAAGAGCTCCAGGAATTGGGTATCGATGAGATACAATTCGACTACATCCGCTTCCCCTCCGATGGCCCCACTTCGCGAATTGTGAATAGATTTGCCATTCCCGGAATGACCAGAGTCAACGCCCTGGAATCCTTTTTAAAAAAAGCCCGATCTGAAATTTCCAGCCCCATTTCAGTGGATATTTTTGGATTCAATGGATTTTTTCCCATGGAATATCTAGGACAGAATAGTCCAATGATTGCCCGATACGCCGATGCGATCAGCCCCATGTTTTATCCCAGCCATTTCTCCCAAGACTTTTTCGGAAAAACACCCTTCTTGGACCGTGCCCGAAAAATCTATGAAGAAGGTGCCCTGAGAAGCAATCTGATGAATAATCAAAACGTCCATGTGCGCCCCTGGATCCAATCCTTCCTTTTGGGGGACGAGAGACAATTCAGCGACCCGGACATAAAAACCTACCTCAGAAAGCAATTGGAAGGATCGCAAGCCGGAGGTGGCAATGGTTGGCTATTATGGAATGCCGCCAATAATTACTACATGGTTCGGGAGGATTTGAGTTCCTTCAAAAATGGTCCAGAATAATCGAACCGCCACCCTTGTAAAAGATCTAACCTGGGCGTATCCTTGAATTAACGGGGATATAGCTCAGATGGTAGAGCGACTGGTTCGCAATCAGTAGGTCAGGGGTTCGATTCCCCTTATCTCCACAATCACCTTAAACAAAAACCCTAAAAGTTGGGGGCCTGGGCAGAGAAGAGAGTCCCTGAACCCGACATTCTTTTGGCAATCCTAATCGTATTAGGTCGCGCTCCTATTACAGATTCCACCTTCTAATGTGAAACGATCTGTCCCCTTACCGTTAAGTCGCTTTTCCCCTATAATGCTCCCATGAATCCTTCCCCTTCCCAAGCTTCCAGCACCGATTTTAACTCCCTGCCTCTTTCCCCGGCAATTCTCACCACCCTGACTCAACTGGGTTATAATACCATGACCCCCATTCAGGCGGCCGGACTCCCCCCGGCTTTAGCGGGGACAGACCTCATAGCCCAGGCTGAAACAGGGAGCGGAAAGACAGCAGTTTTTGGACTCACCCTCCTGACGAACCTGAATCCCCGGAGGTTTGCGGTTCAAGCCCTGGTTCTGTGTCCCACCCGGGAATTAGCCGATCAAGTAGCAGTGAATCTCCGTCTTTTGGCCCGGGGAATGGAAAATATTAAAATACTTACCCTTTGCGGCGGAGTTGGACTCCGGGGTCAGAAAGACTCCCTGGCCCACGGGGCTCATATTGTTGTGGGCACTCCGGGAAGAATCATGGATCACCTCCAGCGGGAAATCTTGAAACTGGACGCTCTGAATACCTTTGTTTTAGACGAAGCTGATAAAATGTTGGACATGGGTTTTGTGGATGATATGGTGAGAATTGCCGACCAGTGTCCTAAAGACCGGCAGACCCTGCTCTTTTCCGCCACATTCCCCGAAGGCATAGAAAAAATCGCCCGGCAGTTCTTAAAATCCCCCCAACGCATTCGGGTTGAACCACAAATGACCCGGTCTCAGATCGATCAGCGATTCTATGAAGTGACCGATGAAACCCGGTTCCAAGTTCTGGGGAAATTGTTAAATCATTTCAGGCCCATCAGTACCGTGGTCTTTTGTAACACGAAAATTCAGTGTCACGACGCTGTTCTAGCCCTTCAGGCCCAGGGGTTTTCAGCCCTGGAGATTTCCGGTGATCTGGAACAGAGAGATCGGGACGATGTGCTGGCGCGATTTTCCGGGCGAGGCTGCTCCGTTTTGGTTGCCACCGATGTAGCCTCCCGAGGACTGGATATTACCCAATTGGAAGCGGTGATCAACTTGGATATCACCCCGGATCCCGAAGTCCATACCCACCGGATCGGAAGAACAGGACGAGCGGGGGAAACTGGTTTAGCCTTGAGTCTCGCAGGTCCCCGGGAGAAAAGTTTTGTCCGTAGAATTGAAGAATTTCAAAAGGAAAAGGTCAACTGGTACCCCGTGGAAGAACTGACCCCGGCCAGCAGCGAGCCGCTCCTCCCCCCCATGACCATCCTGCAAATTCTCGGGGGCAAAAAGGAAAAAATTCGCCCCGCGGATGTTTTGGGAGCCCTGACAGCGGACTTGGGTTACACCCGGGAGCAGGTGGGCAAAATTAAAGTAACGGACTTCTGCACCTATGTCTCCTTAGAACGCTCGGTGGCAAAAAAAGCCTGCGAACGCCTGGGAAAAACCCAAATGAAAGGAAAACC
>CAZUXL010000054.1:0-21883 GCA_964624355.1 uncultured Spirochaetales bacterium | reverse complement strand
GCCAGATCTTTCGCCCCGGTGGTAACCGTAGCTGTGTAAACGGTGGAGTAAGCTAGATCAGCAGTGGGATTGAAGGTGGCAACTAAACCAGAGTAGGAAACAGCGCCGGCTACGGATGTGGATCCGGTGGTTAAAGTAAAGTTCGTGCCCACCATGGTAAGGGGGTTCATGGCTTCGCTGAAGGTCGCCGTTTGGGAACTGGTTATAGCAATTGAAGTTGCGGTATCCGTGGGAGTTACGGAACTAACCGTAGGAGCTGTGGTATCGGGAGCAGCCCCGGTGGTGAAGCTCCACACTGTGGCGGAAGTTAGCGCATTATCTCCCAAGTCATTCACACCTGTGGAAACAGTAGCCGTGTACAAGGTACTGTTGGCCAAGTTGCTGTTGGGGTTAAATGTAGCTGTCAAACCAGAGTAAGTCACCACACCGGGGATCACCGTAGTCCCTGCTTTAAGGGTAAATGTGGTGGTGTTTATAGTCGTAGGCTTCATGGCTTCACTAAAGGTGGTGGTGAGATTAGCATTGATGGCCACATTCCCAGCATTATTTAAGGGGTATGTGGAATCCAAAGTTGGAGCTGTGGTATCCCGGGCAACACCGGTGGTAAAGCTCCAAGCGACATCCGCCACCAAGGCGTTGTTTGCCAAATCTTTGACGGCAGTGGTCACCGTGGCGGTGTAGAGAGTACTGCTGGCCAATTCGCTATTAGGATGGAAGGTGGCAATACCCGCATCATAGCTCACCACTCCGACCACGGGGGTCGAACCGGCAGCGACTTTAAAGGATAGGGTTGTCAGGGATGCTGGATCCATTCCTTCGCTGAAGGTCGCCGTGACGCTGCTATTAATCGCCACATCCACAGAAGCGTCTGCGGGAACGGAAAGGACAATAACTGGGGCGGTGGTATCTGCCTCGCTGCCTGTGGTAAAGGTCCATATCAAATCACTGGCCATGGCGTTATTTGCCAGATCTTTTACTCCGGTGGTAAGTGTCGCTGTGTATAGGGTATCAAAAGCCAAATCCGCATCGGGATTAAAGGTGGCTACTGTACCGTTAAAACTAACAACTCCGGGAATAACCACACTTCCAGCTTTGAGTATAAAGGTTCCAGAATTGATGGTGCTGGGATCCATGTTTTCACTCATGGTGACGGTTATGTTATTATTGACGGCCACAGCTGTGGCTGCATCAATGGGGAGAATGGATGCCATGAGAGGTGGGGTGACATCAGGTGCAATTCCCGTGGTAAAACTCCAAACCTTGGCTTCCACCAAAGCATTTCCCACAAGATCTTTTACGCCCACACTCAAGGTGGCGGTATAAAGGGTGTTGTAGGCGAGGTCCGCATCGGGATTGAAGGTGGCGATCATTCCAAAATAAGCCACCACACCGGTGACAGGAGTGCTTCCATTCATCAATGTAAAGGTTGTCCCGGAAAGGCTTAAGGCATCCATGGATTCGCTAAAATCCACGGCGAGACTACTATTTACCGAGACATTGGTTGCCAGGTTCAGGGGAATGGTGGATAAAATTGTAGGTGCAGTCACTTCTGGTCCGGGTTGGCCCGTATTCTCCAGGGTACAACCTGTTAGAAATAAAAATGCGCTGATGATACCTGTGACCATCAGCCGAGAAATTAAATTACTCTTCATTTGCCTATCCTCATTTCGTTCATGGGCGAGGGGGCGTTGTTAGTCGCTCCTAAATAAACCTCGGATGTAGCTCCCTCCTTGGGTTTGTTCGAGATATTTTTATTGATAGAATAAAACCGGGGTGATCCAGCTGTGTTCCCGGGGAAGAGGGTTGAGCATCACAACATACACATCAGGGGTGCATCCCTCATGTGACCTCTTGTAAAGGAAAGTTACTAAAATTTACTTTGGTTATCAAGTTTATTAATAATTTATATTAATTTTTATATTTTACGTTAATCTATTTACTATTTACAGAAATATGAGTAGCGAGAATCATTATACTTGACCCTAAGCTTGTAGTAGCTGGGAATGGGCGGGAGTCAGTTTTTGGAGTGTTTTTGAAACCGGTGAGGCCTTAAAGACTTAGGGGAAATTGACTTGATAAACCGGCTAATTGCATAAAAAGAGGCCGACCTTTCGGCCGGCCTCCCGGGGAAACAGGTAACCTTTCGGATTACAGGATGCTGATGGTCACATAATCGTCAGTAGTCGCTGCGGTGTTATTATCAAACACATTGCCTGCAGCGTCTTTCAGATTGGAAATCCGGAACTGACCCACGGGATTGGTGGCACTGGCAGGAATCTGCAGGATCACATAGACCGTTTTATTGTCCGGGGACATCATCACACTATAGATAGCAATTCCTGCCCCACCCACTTGAGCGACCACGTCGGCAACTGTCAGGGGTGTCATGGTTTCCGCACCGGTCAATCCGATGCCGACCACAATGTAGCGATCATTGGTGACATCTGCTGCCAGAGTTTGTTCCCAAATAGGTGGAACTCCAGCCGTAGCAGTTAATGTATAACCATTAGTCATCCAAGCGGGGAAAGCAGCCGTGGATTGGTCGGTTACACCTGTGGGGCGCTGGGTGTCGGTAAAGGCCGCCACCTCGATCCAATCAGAGTCTGCATACTTGCCGGAGGGTGCTGAAACCTTCAGTCGTATGGAGAGTCCCTTGGTGGGATCAATCGCAATGGGAGAGGCTAAAGTCAAGGAGTATACATAGTTTGCATCCGTGGCACGAAGGGTCAAGTCATCTGTGCCTCCGGCGATCCAAAGTGTATCAGTGGAGTAGCGGTACGCCCAGGTCAGCAGTTCGGCACCCACAACGGTATCCACGGAAACATAAAGGTTGGTCTCACCGTTCTCATATTTACCTTGAGCCCATGAGTTTTTGGCCAGATCACTCATTTTCTTGACCACGGCATCTTTTGTCACCACAGGAGTGGCGAGTTTACCGGCGTTGGCGGTCTTGAAACTCAGATCGTGGTTTGATCCTGAACCAGAGGTCAGGGCCGTAAGATTATCCAAAGGAGAGTAAACGGTGTAATTCACCACGTAATTGGTGTTGAACTTCAGATTCGTATCAGGGTTGATGGTAAAAGTAATATTATCCACAGTGGTCACAGTGGAGAGTACAGTCACGTCTGTACCAATGTCATAGACTCCTATCGTCCCACCCACATCTTCCGCCAAGATGAATTCCGGAGCTTTAGTAACAGAAACAGCGGAGGAGAAGGTGAGAGTCAAGTTTGCTGTATTCACAAAAGCATCATCGGCCACCAAACCCGCCTTGAAGGTATTTGCCGAGACCAGGGTTGGTACTGAAGCGGAAAGTGTTTTGAAGGGTAGGGTGTTGGTGTCGGCTATAGCTGTGGCAGAGGAATAGACGCTGTAATAAACCAAATAATCCTTGCCGTAGTCCAGGTTCAGGGTAGGGTTTATGGTCCATATGGTTCTTGTTGCGTCGGGAGTCACCGTGGCGAAACGGGCTTCACCGGCATCCACAGTGAAGTTGGAATTGGCATCCTGGTACACCATGAACTCAGGTGCGGGAGTGGCTACCACTGGGACGTCAAAGGTAAGGGTTACATTGTCTGCTAAGGCGAACTTATCGTTCTTTGCACCCCCCATTTTATAGACGTTGCTGCTGACCAGTTTGATTCCCACATCGGAAGTGGGCTTGAAGGGCAGATCAATGGTCTTATCTATGGCGTTTTCCAGGTCAGCATGCACGATGCTGTGGAGAAGGTAGTTGGTACCGTAACTCAGGGGGGCTGTGGGATCCACCGTGATGGTGGTTCGTGCGGTGTCATAGGTGACAGCCACAGGCATGGCCTCTGTATCAGACCCGTCCAATACATCTGGAGTTGTTCCGTTGTCGTTGTAAAGCACGTAGGTGGGTACAGGAGTGGTCAGAACAGCTCGGTTCAAGGTTAGGCTTAGGTTATCCGTGGGAACGAACTGGGTATTCTTGTTTTGACCAGTGATCCAAAGGTTTGTGTCCACCACCTGAATCGTGGTAGCGGGATCGACTTTGAATGCATACAGAGCGTTTCCACCAGCGTGTTCTGCTGCAGGATCACCCACGTCTGCACTGAGGACTTTGAAGCGGACTTCGTAGTCGTCCAAGTTGGCCAGGGTTTGGGTGGGGTTGATGAGGATTTGGCTATTAGGGACATCGAGAGACACCGCAGCACTGACCCACTGAGTCTTCGTGATGTTGTAGAGACCAGTTTCAGAAGCCACAAAAGAAGCGGGTGCTATGTTAAACTTCACGGTAATGTTTGCAGTGGCAGGAACATCGATGGTGTTGTAGGATGCATCCTTCCAAGATCCGGTGGTAAAGGCAATCCCGGATTTGACCTTGTAACTGATAGTCGCGTTGGTGGTGGTCAAGGAACTCCCATCGGCAGCGACCCAATTCGGAAAGGTTAACACCACGGTATCACCTTTTCGGAAGGTGATCGAAGGAGTAATGGTCACAGTGTTTCCTGCCCAGCTCAGGGTAGGATCGATGGCGGCATAATCCACTACACCCTGAAGAACCACATCGGAGGCCAGACACTTGGCGGTATCCATGGCTTTGGAAAAGGTCACGGTCAGCGGGGTGGGGGCAGCAGCGGTGAGCTGGTTCATTTCCACAACTTGACCGTCTAAGGTTGTGATGGGGGTCCAAGCGGTAATCCGTACGTTGCGGTCTGCAATCGCATAGACGGTACCAATGTCATTCAGATTCGCATCGAGCCCGAAGGGGGGGAGAATTTGGAGATTGGCCATGGTGGTGTTGGTGTTTCCAGTAACAGTGTAAAACTGAAGACCATAAGTATCGTCCGCGGCCCCGGCTGTGTTTGGTTGGATAGAGATAACAGGTGTTCCCATATCCTGGCCGCCGGAAGATGTTCCGAAAACTCCACCGGAAGTTGAGCTGCCGAAGGTGGGAAGGGGGTTTGGCTTACTGTCGGGAGTTGCGGTACTTCCAGTGCTGCTGAAGACAAACTTCCCCGTGGCGTCGGTTTTGGCAAAAAAGACATACGGACTGAAAGCAGAACTGGGTAGTTCAAAACTTACCAACGAGCCGGCGGGAGGGATTGTTGCGGTGGAGGTGGGATCATTTTTATCTTTCTGAAGCAGGATGGTTCCGGTGAGTTCCCCGTTAATCTGGAACAGGTGAGCCTTAGGTGCTTCCTGGAACACATGGAAACCATCATAATCATCCACACTCACGGTTTTTACCGAGGCGGTACTGCCGTTGGTGGTGGTCACTTCAAAAGTGGTATTTTTATCCGGTTTCAGCAGGTTGTAGTTATTTCGGATTTCTTCAATGCTGGGAATGCCTATGCTTATCCGGCGTGTGGTGTACCCTGGTTTCGCCAAAGTAACAGTGGTATCACCGCTGGAGTAAACTTCGTTCATGAAGGTGAGCTCGTACTCCCCATAGGTATTGGTAAGCGCTACATTGAGTGCTCGGGTTCCATAACTAGTGCTGTTTCCGTTGGAGTAAGCAACCTCAGCATTTGCAATGGGTTCGCCAAATCCATCCAGGACGATTCCATGGATTGTAGCGGTTACTTGATTTGTACCTCTCACCTGAGCAGGTTGGGGGGTAGAACCGGTCGTTGGTTGGGCACAACCAACAAAAACGAGGGCTGCTATAAAAGCACCTGTGCGTAAAACGGTCGAAACTCGCATGCGAGCCTCCTTTTATGTAATAACTCTCACCCGTTCTGAGACGGGAGGATTTAAAAATAATAGGACATAAAAATGAAAAATCAAGTTTTGTAAATATTTTTTTTAATTTTTTTTTGTAAATATTTGTCAATATCTTGCAAATATATTGACAAATATTTTGTAGATTATTTTGATTTCGTTTAAAACGATGGTCCTAAATTGATCTTGGTAATACTTCAAGGGCTTTAGAGTGTTGTTCCCTCTCCCCGCTTTCCTTAAAAGAAGCCATCGGAGCAGTGGGTGAAAAGCTTCTATACTTGACTAATTGGCTGTAGTAGCTTATGTATATAAGTACAGAGAGGAAGTTAAATGGATCATCTGGATAAACTGGAAAGTCAAAGTGTGTTTATCTTTCGGGAAGCCTATCGAAAGTTTAAAAATCTCGCCATGTTGTGGTCCATAGGAAAGGATTCCACCGTCCTGCTTTGGCTGGCGCGAAAGGCCTTTTTTGGCCATGTTCCCTTGCCTCTGGTGCATATTGATACGGCCTATAAGATCCCCGCTATGATTGAGTATCGGGATAAATTGGCCAAGGAATGGAAGCTTAATATGGTTTACGGTCAAAATACCACGGCCTTAAAGGAGGGACAGACCTACCCCCTGGGCAAGGTCGATCGGCTCACCTGCTGTCACAATCTGAAATCCGAAGCCCTTAAGCATACCCTCAGCGGGGAGTGGACCCGGTGGAGATTGAACCACACCACCGGACAGTATCAAGAGGATGCCAACAAAGAGCCCTATACCGGGGTGATCGTGGGTGTTCGGGCAGATGAAGAGGGGTCCCGAAGCAAGGAAAGGTATTTTAGTCCCCGGGATAAGCACAACGACTGGAATGTGGATGACCAACCCCCGGAATTGTGGAATCAATTTAAAACGGATTTTGCCCCCGGAACCCATATTCGAATCCATCCTCTTCTGGATTGGACTGAATTAAATATTTGGGAGTACATCCAGAGGGAAAATATTCCGGTGACTGATCTGTATTTCGACCAGGGGGACGGGAATCGATACCGGTCCCTGGGATGCTTTCCCTGCACCACCCCCGTGTACAGTAAAGCCAGGAATGTACAAGAAGTAATAGATGAATTAAAAACGGGCAAGTTTGCCCATATCGCGGAAAGGGCCGGAAGGGCCCAAGATAAGGACGGTGGTGGTTTGGAACAGCTGCGCCGGGATGGGTACATGTGATGAAGGATCAATTTGACCTGGTAGTGGTGGGCCATGTGGACCATGGAAAATCCACGGTGATCGGCCGGTTGTTGGCAGATACGGGCAGCCTTCCCGACGGGAAGCTGGAACAGGTGAGAGCTGAGTGCGCCCGGAGCGCCAAGCCCTTTGAATACGCATTCTTGCTGGATGCCCTCAAAGCCGAGCAATCCCAAGGGATTACCATCGATACGGCCCGGAGTTTTTTTAAATCCCAAAAGCGCCACTACATTATTATTGACGCTCCTGGTCATATCGAGTTTTTAAAGAACATGGTCACGGGGGCCGCCCGGGCAGAAGGGGCCATCCTGGTGATTGATGCCAAGGAAGGGGTGAAGGAAAACTCCCGGAGACATGGTTATATGCTTTCGCTGTTGGGTATCAAACAAGTGGTGGTAGCGGTCAATAAGATGGATCTGGCGGAGTATAGTCAGGAAGTTTTTGATCGAATCGAGGACGAATACCGGGCCTTTTTGAAAAAAGTGGGAATAGTACCCGCCGCCGTAGTTCCCTTGGCGGCTTTTCACGGGGAAAATCTGGTTACAAAATCCGCTAAGATGCCCTGGTACACAGGGTTGTCCCTTCTGGACCAGATGGATCAGTTTAGAAAGGAAGCCAAGGCAGAGTTTCAGGATCTTCGTCTGCCGGTTCAGGACGTGTACAAGTTCACGGAAGAAGGGGATGACCGAAGAATTATCGCCGGGCGGGTGGAAACCGGTTATCTAAAGGTGGGGGACGAGGTCAGCTTTTTCCCCAGTTTGAAAAAAGCCAAGATAAAAACCTTGGAAGAATTTAACCGGGATTCCCCGGAATCTTTTGGTCCGGGGAAGAGTTGTGGTTTTACCCTGGAACCGGAGATCTACGTCCGTCCCGGGGAGCTTATGGCCAAAAACGGCGAGACAGCACCTAAAGTGGGAACCCGGTTTAAAGTAAATATTTTCTGGATGGGGAGAACGCCTTTTCAAAAAGGACGAAAGTACAAAATTAAACTCCACACCGCTGAAAGTCCTGTGTGGCTGGAAGAAATTCGATCGGTTTTAGATGCGAGTGACTTGGTAGCGGGAAAAAAAGATCGGGTGGATCAGTATGAAGTGGGGGAATGTGTTCTGGAAGCCTACCGCCCCCTGGCTTTTGATCTAAGTCACGACCTGGCGGGGACGGGAAGATTTGTCATCGTGGATGGTTTTGAGATCGCCGGGGGCGGCATAATCCTGGAAGATCTGGGAAGCGACCAGATTCAGCTCCAAGAACACCTGAAGCTCCGGGAAAAACTCTGGGATAGGAGTAAAATTGCCAGGGAACGGCGGGAACGCCGACTGGGTCATGGCAGTGCCTTTGTGCTTTTGACCGGTCCTACGGGTTCACCTTTGGGTGACTTGGGACGGGCTCTGGAAGAACGGCTGTTTGAAAAAGGCCGGAGTTCCTACTTTCTCGGTGCTGCGAATGCGGGATTAGGTTTAGGAGCGGATTTGGGAACTCAGTTTAGTTCCGGTGCCACCGAAGACCGGTCTGAACAGGTTCGCAGGATCGGAGAGGTGGCCCATCTGTTCACTGATGCAGGAAATTTGTTTATTACCGCCATTCCAGAGTTGGAGCCCAGAGAGGTGGAAATTTTAATCGCTCTAGCGAGTCCCGCTCCGGTTTATGTGATCCAGTGGGAGAAAGAATCCTTAGTGGAGGGCGTTTTCACCTTGGATGCGGGGGATACTCTGGAACAGAAGGCGGAGGGTGTGGAAAAATTCCTGGCCAATCAGAAGCATTTTGTGGAATGGGAAATTTAAATTTGTTCTTAAATTGAAAATTGTCTAGTTGTTAATCGCCACTGTACCTACCGACAGGTATAGCGGCGAATTATTTTTCAGTCTAACTACAGGGTTTTATTTGAATCTAATGTTTAGAATATCGTTGAAATCATACCTGCCGGTAGGTATGCAGTTCCAATTTTTCTGAATGGCTCATTTTCTTAATTTCCAACTCCCTTCGGGTAGCCTCGCCCCGGGTGAGAAAAGATTCTTTAAAGACCACTTCCACTGGGATTTGAGAATGGAAAAACTTTGCGCCTTTTGCGTTTTTTACCCCTGCGGAGGTTTGAGAGTGTTCCAAGAAACGTCGTGGAATATCGGTGGTAATTCCAGTGTAATACTGCCCTTTATTAGTTAAGATAATATAGACCCACCAATGGACGGTGGGGTCCGGTTCAATTTTTGATTCCATGGAGGTCCATCCTGACGGAAAATCCCAGAACAATCTACCTTCCCCTGACTCTTCAATTGACGGGGCGAAGAATTCTCTTTGTGGGGGGCGGCAGTGCGGCACTATCCAAATTACGAGCTCTGGATCCCTATCGTCCTTGTTTGCGATTAGTGGCGATGGATATTCTTCCTGAGGTAGAGAAACTCCTCAGGTCATGGCCTGAGGTGGAGGTTCATCCACGGGGCTTTATTCCCCAGGATCTGGAGGATGTGATGTTAGCCTACGTTTTTACCAACTCCCCCCCAACGAATGCCCTGATTGCCCAACTGTGCAAGGATAAAAACATCCTGGTAAATGCGGCTGAGTTGCCTGAACGGGATTTTACCAGTCCCGCCAGCGCGAAATTGGGCGACTTAACTTTATCCGTATCCTCGGGGGGCGGGAATATAGGAATGGCGGTGATGTGGCGGGACAAATTTAAGGCCTTTTGGGAATCCTCCCAAGGTCGAGAGCAGTCGTAAATTACATTTCGTTAGGACTTGGCAACCCTAGGAGGGTTTTATGTACATGCCCCTGAATGTGGACATTAAAAAAGCGTATATCTTTGGCGGTGAGCGGGGGGAAGGGCTTCAAAAAACCCAAAAGTTGGGGATTTTTGCAGATGAAATTTTGGTCATTGCAGAAGAGTTTCGAACTTTGGACGAAATGTTTATGGGAAATGGCCAGGAACGGGAGATAATCATTCCCCCGGGATATCCCTCAGAATTAAATGAAAAATTGTATCTCGAAACCCAGAGGCGGGTGCCTGTGCATCCAGTACTTGCCCGGGATATGGACTTGGAAGGGCTTTTACAACCCGGTCCCGGGGTTTTTGTGGTTTCGGATTTGCAGGATAGGAAGCTTAATGAGCGGATTTCCAGGCTTTGCCAGTCCAGGGGAATTCTATGCAATATTATTGATACCAAAGATCTGTGTACCGTCTGGTTTATGAGTCTGATTCAAACTCCTTCCCTGTCGGTGGCGATTTCTTCCCGGGGGGGGGCCGCTTTTTTCAGCGCTCGACTGAGGGAAGAGCTGCAACCCCTAATCGAAGATCGGGACCAGGTTTCCCGAATTCTCACAGAGGTGCGGGCCTCCCTTCCCCAGGGGAAGGACCGGCTTGGTGTCTTGGAAAAGATTTACAAAGATTGGAAATTTCAGCGCTTGGTGAAGAAAAAAAAATGGGGGGAGGCGGAAGAGCGAGCGATTTTTTTAGCCTTAAAACAATAAGTCACATTTACAAAAAAAATGATTCGGGGAGGTGCTCTTTTCATTCTGAGATAAGTTTGATTTTATATATGAGGGCAGGGGGGGGTGACAGTGAAAAATGAAGGTTCATATCAGTTTTTTCTTGATGCTTCAATGATTTTTCAATTATTGTGGTTTTTTTTATTGCTAAACTTATTTAGTTGTTCCACTAGTTACTTTGATCAAATTAATAATATAACAAGAGCGCAATATTTGAGTGGAATTGTGGAACAATTCAATCCAGAAGTGATGGACATTTCTAGCGGGTTTATTCCATTGAACATTCATGGGAATAAATATTATTTCTCTGTTGATACTGGTGCACCGTTCTCCATGATCAAATCCTCTACGATCGAGAAAATTAAAGAAAGTATTATAAACGAGGGGTTCAATTCAGAAGGAAAATACATAGAAATTGATACATTTTCTATTGGTTCAATTAATGCAAAAAATTTTATATTTTATCAATCAGATAGAACTGGCCCTTCATTCATTTCTGGATCCATTGGGCTGAATCTTCTCTCAAAATTTTTTGTTGCTATAAATACCAGTAAAAATGAACTAATTTTATCGCCATCTTTGAATCATGAGATTGAGGGGACTCGATTTCAAGAGTATTTACCCGGAGCCCGAGCAAGAATCAAAATTCCCGGAAGGATAAACAATGTTACTGGTAGCTGGATAATTGATACAGGCTATACTAACCACAATCTTAATGTTGTTATAGATAGAGAGAATTTACACAATTCCGATTTTTTAGTTAGGGAATTTCTAGGTTCAGTTAATTCTCCAATTATTTACGAGAAATTAGCTCCCAAACGAACCGGTATAGCAAGATCCGTTGAAATCGATGGTGTGAAAATACAAAATTTTAGGTTTTCTATATTATCTATACCCGATACGGACGAAGGGAATGAACATAAATCAACTGCATTTAATGCCCTAGGATTAATTAACTGGGCATTCCTCAGTGATTCAATTGTAAGTCTAGATTTCCTACACGAGAAAATATCAATCGATCGCAATAAGCCACTGGATATTGTAGCACTATCTAGAGACATTGAAGCATACATGGGAGTGGGTTTTGTACCAATTGATTTCTCAGATTTAGATATATGGGAGGTATCACTACTTCAAAAAGACTCATTTCTGCAAAGGGCTGGACTAAGAATTGGTGATGCCGTTTTTCTAAATTCAGGTTGGAAAGATTTTTACATGAATAAAATAGACCCTTTTGATCGAACAGGACAGTATAATTCAATTGTGGATGGTGATTTAATGCAATTTATGATTGTTCGAGAAGGGGTGAAAATCCAAATCCATGCGTTATATGAAAAACCGCTACCTCCATTCTCCGATTAATGGAATATTTTTAGTCTGCAACTTATTTATACTAAACTCATTATTCAGACACATAATGGAATAAAAAATCCATAAGCTTTTGAAGTGTATAAAACTCTTGGGAAACTTGAACATTATCAACCCTCCAGGAAAGGGAGAGCAACGTCAATTACAGGTAAATATAACCGGTCCTCACTCAGCAGGCCTAGTAGAAGACCGGATTATTATTACATGAGACTACCGAATTCGTAACTTTCAGAATACGAGGGTAAATTGCTCATAATAGATTTAAAAGAGTGCCTTTACAGTTCTAGAAGTTTACACAATTCCTGATGTTTTCTTATTTCTTCAGGATTGTTTAGTTTTCCAGGATCATTGCTTCCCAGAGCTTGAAGCCTTTCTAGAATTAGGTTTAGGGTATTTTCTTTCTGCTCTAACAGCTGACGGGGATAAAGAGGCGTCAGGACTAGGAGACAATTTGTAAGGCGGATTCTCAAATTCCAGTACTCTACGGTGCTCATTTCCAACATGTGCTGTAAGATTCGAGGTCTGGTGGAAAGGGGGATGAATCCTCCCTGGAAATAACCGGGTGCGACCTGGGTCATTTTACCTATCGGAGTGAAAATTGAGATTGTTCCCAAATTTACGTTTATTCCATCTTTGGTTGCGATGGCATTACCGCTCTGATCAATAACTAGGGTTTCCATGGGAAAATCGGCCGGTATTGGTGAAAGACCATTGAGGGTGCAATAACCCCTTTCTCCTAAAACCCCCTTCCTAGTAAACACCGTGCCCTGGGCTGATTCCATACGGAAATAACCTTCCCCCAAAAGACCCAGATCTCCCCAGTTACCAGTATATAAAAGCGACCCCTGGATAAAATTTGATTCATAGGAAGCTTTATATCCCGGGGTAAAAATATTGGTCAAATCCTGGACTAATTTGTCATACTCATCCACAGCTTCCAGATTAAAAGTCTGTGGAGATTTTTCGAGAGACCGGCGGTTCATAAGGTAAACTCCGAATTTTTCCAGGGTATCAGCGATACGATGGTAATCCCGTGTATACTCTTGAAAAGCAAATAGAGAACGGCTTCGATCGAAGGGCTCGAAGTCCGCCTCAATTTTGTGAACTCTTCCGCTTCGAATAATCAGCTTTTTGGGGACAAAGGGGCCATCGAGGGTGACTTTTCCCACATTTTTTAGATTATCTTCAAGGATATCCAATTCTAATGAGAGGACCTGGAGTATGGCCTGGAGTTTGGCCCGGTTCTCGGGTGTATCCACGATGACATGTTTATTACTAGCCCAGTGTAGCCACAAATCTTCTTCGGGATTTTTTGCTCTTAGGTTTTTATAACCAGGGGGTGTTTGGATTTCTGTGACTCCTGGGAATATTTCTATACTCCTTTCCTTTTCTGAAGGTGCTTGAGATCCATGGTCCTCAGGTTGGGGTGGGCCAAAATGAAAGGCAAACAGGTTAGCTGTTAAACTTTGACTATGGGTATAATAACTTTCAATCACCAGGATCTGCCCTGTAGAGGAGCAGGATGAAAGGATGAAAAAAATGAGTACACTCTGAGTCAGATTAAGGGATTTCACGATGTGATTTTAATTATCCTATTGCGGAGGGTCAAGCTTTTGTGGTTCTTGTGAATATTTATAGCATCAGTCACCACTGTAAATAAAATCCACCAGATTAGGCTATCAGAAAATTCCTTAGAACCTCCACAGGTGAACTACTAGAGGGATATGAAAGTTCTGAGTTAACAAGGAATTGTCGTCAAATATTCCAACCAAAGAAATCTGTGGGCCGATTTCGTAGAACAAGAGTCAATACGGGGTAGTCGGAAAAATAGACAGTTTGAATCTATTTCTGGAACCTTTTGCATTTCCTAATCATTTGATATATTCCGGGATAACACCAGCAGAATGGTAAAAAATGAGGATTCAATTATTTATTTTATTAGCATTAGGTTTTTTGCTAGGGTCCAGCACCAAATTGCCCCAAAAACAAAGCCCTGCCGAATCTTTGGCAATTGTCAAAACAACTTTTACAGACGATGCCAAGGTGGGACGTCCTTTCAGAACCAAAGCGATTTATCTAAGCTATGGATTAAAGCCTATCACGATTACTCCAGCTAATCGACTCATTTAAATTGTGGGAACGAACTCTGCCACCGCCATCATAGCAATTGAAACTCGAGATGAGCGGGAATATAATTGGCAACCAGTTAAACAACCGGTTTTATTCCTTGTAGTTTAAAACCGGGAACCGTAAGATTTGTGGAAACTTTGTTGGTTTACGCTCAATATCGATCCGGGGTGATGGACAATAGTCAGATCTATGGAAGATTGGACTTTAAAAATTGGGATAGGTTAGATCTAGCCCGTACTCGTAAATCCTTGTCGGCGGATAAAATTTTTAATACCTGGCTAGGGAAAGGGCCGCAACCCGTTGACACCAACGGGTTTTTTTACCATAATATTGTTGACTAATATGCGTGAGTAGATTATTAATTGAATTGTGAATTAGTTTTTTACCCGGACACCCCTTGGAGGCCTTATGACCGATACCTTCGTGAACACAGTGGCTGCGGATCTTACCGAATTGGTAGGAAATACCCCACTTCTACATTTGGGACGCTATGCTCCCGGCGCACAGATTCTGGCGAAACTGGAGCTGGTGAATCCCGGCTCCAGTGTGAAGGACCGGATTGCCCTGGCGATGATTGAAACCGCCGAAGCCTCGGGGCAGCTTAAACCAGGAGGCACTTTGATCGAGCCTACAAGTGGCAACACGGGTATCGGTCTTGCCTGGGTGGCGGCGGTGAAAGGTTATCACCTGATTCTCACCATGCCCGAATCCATGTCCATCGAACGCCGGAAGCTTTTATCCGCCTTAGGGGCTGAAATTGTCCTGACTCCAGCCTTGGAAGGGATGCCCGGAGCCGTAAAAAAAGCCGAAGCCCTGATCGCCAAAATCCCCGGCAGCCTCATGGCCGGTCAGTTTTCCAATCCTGCGAATCCCTTGATCCATTACCAAACCACAGGTCCTGAAATCTGGAAAGCTAGTGGCGGTATAGTGGATGCCTTTGTGGCGGGGGTAGGCACCGGGGGAACCCTCAGCGGCGTCGGTCGGTATTTAAAAGAAAAAAATCCCCAGGTTAAAATTATTGCCGTGGAACCCACCACCAGTCCGGTGATCTCCGGCGGACCCATGGGTCCCCACATGATCCAGGGAATCGGCGCCGGATTTATTCCGGAAAACCTGGACATGAGTTTAGTGGATGAAGTCCTTCTCATTGAGAGTAAAGAAGCCATTAATGCAGCCAAGGAATTGGCTCTGAAAGAGGGGCTTTTAGCGGGGATTTCCACTGGGGCCAATGTTTTGGCGGCCAGACGTTTGTCCCAAAGACCGGAATGGACAGGAAAGACCATCGTGACTGTGGCCTGTGATACGGGGGAAAGGTACATTTCCACCCTGCTGTTTCACCATGACTAAGGAGTTTTCATGCAGCGGAAAATGACCTACCTCCAAAGAGCGGAGGAAGAAGAGATTAAAGAGGGCGGCATTACCATAGATCTGGATGAGATCGGTAAAAAGGGCCCCTTGGCGAAAAATGAAACCACCTTGGCCAAATGGCACGGGATCTATAAGAGCCGGCAAGCGGGGAACCACCTGATGCGCCTGGTGACCACCGCCGGAGTGATTTCCTCCAGCCAGGTAAGAAATATCGCCAGAACTGCGGAGAAATACGGTCAAGGGGTGATCAACATCACCACCCGACAGGCCATCCAGCTCCACTGGGTCAAGGTGAATAACCTGGCGGATGTGATCCGGGAACTGGCGGAAGAGGGGACCACGACCAAGCACGGGGCTGGGGACGTGAACAGAATCGTGGCCTCCTGTCCCTTGGCGGAAACCTGTAAATTCCGAAGGTTCGACGTGAGACCCTATGCCTTGAAAACTCAAAAATACATCCGGGACGCCAAAGACCTGGAAGACCTTCCCCGGAAGTTTAAAATCTCCTTTTCCGGCTGCCCGGCGGCCTGCGCCCAGCCCTCGATCAACTGCATCGGCTTTGTGGCGGTTCAGCGGGAGCGCCTGGGTAAAGTGGAGAAGGGTTTTAAAGTTTATACCGGGGGTGGGTTGGCCTCCACTCCTTTCATCGCCCCGGAACTTTTTTCCTTCATTCCCCTGGATCTGACCCTGCCGGTAGCCCGGGCCATTACCCTGGCTTATCGGGACCATGGAGATAGGTACAACCGGTCTACCGCCCGGTGGCGGGTGGCCGTGGATCTCCACGGCATCGAACAGGTGAGGATCTGGGTCTTGGGATACCTGAAGGAAGAAGGGTTCCCCACCGAAGGCTTGGAAACCCAGAGTTTTCAGGAAACCGGCCTGGTGGCTCCCGATCGGCCCCTGGCTCAGGCGGAAGCCCTTCATGCCGGCCGGGGATCCATTGTCCGAGTCCTGGTTCCCAAGGGTGAGATGACCCATCTGCAATTCCTCCAGTTGGCAGAACTCTCCGAAATCTATGGAGACCAAAAGATTTACACCACCAACCGGCAGAATGTGGAATTTCACGGGGTGGAATTCCCCAAGGTGGAAGAGCTTCGCGGGGAGATTAAAAAAATCGGTTTGGGGACCGATGGGTTTTACGGTCTTCGGGATATGGTCCCCTGTGTGGGAACCACCTATTGCCCCAAGGCCGTGGCGGAAACCCGGGCCCTATACGACCTCCTTCTCCCTTTGGTCAGTCTGCCTAAATATGCTGCCATCGACCAAAAGGCCTTGATCAACATGTGCGGCTGTCCCAACTCCTGTTCTCCCTACCGGATCGCCGACCTGGGATTCCGGGGAATGAGGATCCGGGAAGATTTGGGGTCCGTGGAGGGCTTTGAAATGACCATTGGCGGTGATCTTTGGCAATTCGGACTCAAGCTGGGGGAGTTTAAAATGAATGATCTGCCTTCAGTGGTCGAAACTGTCCTGGACACCTTTTTGGAACTCCGCCAAGGGGAGGAAACCCTGGCCCAGAGTGTCACCCGTTTGGGTGTCCAGCCATTTATTGCGAGGGTCTTCCAATGAAATACGAATATCGAAAAGCCCCGAATCCCACGGAACTCTCGGGATTCACAGGATTGCTGACACAAAACCGGGATCATCTGACTCTGGCCAAAGACGTACCCTGCCAGTCCGCCTGTCCTGCCCACACCGACGTGCCCGCCTACATCCGGGCCCTCCACGAGAACGACCCGGACAAAGCCTACCGCATCAACCTGGAAGACAATGTGTTCCCCAGTGTTTTGGGCCGGGTCTGCTCCCGTCCCTGTGAAGATGCCTGTCGCCACAACTGGACCAATACCCAGGGGCCGGTGAGCATCTGCCATCTAAAGAGGGCTTCATCGGACCATCATAAATTCCAAGTTTCTCCCCTCCCAGCTTGGTTCCAGTCCTCGGGGAAAAAAGTGGCGGTGATCGGCGGCGGTCCTGCGGGCCTCACCGCAGCCCGGCAACTCGTGCGTTACGGTCACAAAGTGACCATATTCGAAAGGGAATCCCATTTGGGGGGGATGATGGTGGACGGGATTCCCCGGTTCCGTCTTCCCTTGGAAGAAATTCAAAAAGAAATTTACCTCATCCTGGATTCGGGAGTGGAAGTGAAAACCGGGCAAAACATTGACCAAAAAGCCCTGGAAAAAATCACCGCCACCTACGATGCAGTCCTGGTCACCACGGGAACCGTGAAACCAAAAGCCCTGGGTTTGGAAGCCCCCGCCCTGGGAATTCTACCAGGCCTGGAGTTCATGAAGAACTACAACGACGGTCATTTCCAAGAGGGACAACCCGCAAAGTTATCCGGGGATGTGGTGGTGATCGGCGGGGGATTCACCGCCGTGGACTGTGCCCGGGCCTGTGCCAGGGCCGCCAAGCGGATCGTGGGGGAGGATCAGCAGGTCGGGATTTATTACCGCAGGACCGAGCACCACATGGCCGCGGACTTGGAAGAACTGGAAGAAATCCGCCTGGAGAATATCGATGTCTTCACCCTGGTCGCTCCCGTAAAGGTTAACACCGAGAACGGCCAACTGGTCTCGGTGACCTTCCAAAGAAATAAGCTTCAGGAGACCCCCGGCGTCACAGGAAAGCCGGTGATAGTTCCCATCGAAGGGAGCGAGTTCACCATTCCCTGCGGAACCCTCATTGTGGCCATCGGCCAGGACAGTGATACCACCCTGCTTCCCCCCGGGGTCTTTCTGGATACCAAATCCAAGAGCGGGGACGTGGATGCCTGGGAAAATCCCGGACAGCGGACCAATCATCCCAAAATATTCGCCGCCGGGGATTTTCTAACCGGGAGCGCCGATGTGATCCATGCGGTAGCCGAGGGCAAGGCCGCAGCGGACGAGATCGATATTTTCCTCACGGGGGAACGCCGGGTGAAGCACCATATCGCCACCCACCAAATCATCAATAAAAACCAAACCGGCCGTACCCGGGATCACGATTTAACCACCCCTCCGGCCATGCCCCTGCTCTCCCTTTTACACCGGGCTGAGGGAAACCAAGAAGTGGAATTGGGATTTAAAGACGAGGATATCATCGCCCACGCAGGCCGGTGCTACCAGTGCAACCATAAATTCCAGATCGATGCGGATCTGTGCATCGGGTGCAATTGGTGTATCGAAGTAGCCCCCCGGAACTGCATCAAGCGGGTGAGCCGGGTTTTCGAGGACGAGGAAGGCCGGGTCACGGACTACGTGGAAGCCCAAACCGCGGAAATGACCACCTTCATTTACATCGATTCCGACAACTGCATCCGGTGCGGAAAGTGCCTGAGGGTCTGTCCCACGGGAGCCATTTCCATGGTGAAGATGGAGAGGACCCCCTGCGCTGTGGGCAGCCTGAAGGATCTGGTGGACGCCGCCAAAGCTGATGGAAAACTGCCCCAATACGCCGGGGCTGGGGAACGGGTCCCCCTGTTGGTGAAGGCTTAAGGTTATTGCTCCCAAATATGTTTATCTGGGCCCCTACCGCCCCCCGGCGGTACCGGGTCGGCTCTGGGGTCCGCTGTTCGCTCCCGTCCTCCCGGGGGTCGGACCCCTAGCGGGCCCGCCGCGCCCCTGGGGCTGATGAACCGGGGGATCCCCTGTCTTTTTTCCCCTTGGTCTATTAAGATTAGAACTTAGAGTGGCTTGAACTTTAAGTTGAGAATCCCAGGAAAGATGGCCACAGGAGCTAAGCGATGGGTGAATTGTCAAAGTTTTTACCCCGTCAATCCATAGGGGTTTGTGCGGCTTACAAGAAAGGAAGGATAGTGGCCGCCGTGGCCACAGTGGTCCTGGGGGACGACGATGGGTTAGCGTTAACTTTTCCTAAACGAAATCCCTTCCAGGTGGGAGACGGGGTAACTGTCCATTTGGACGACCGGATGGGCTCGGAGATCTATACCATTGAATTGAAAGTGTACCGGTCCTCTTATAAGGGCCTGGTGAGTTCAGTCCAGGGAAATCGGGCTACCGTCTCCCTGGAGGATTTTGAGCTCCAGTACGGAGGCAAGGTCGTCGCCCGAAGTCGGATTCCTGGGTTTATCCATGCGCCGGAGCTTCGACCGGAGCGGCCTCTCCCCCCTTCGCCCCTGACAAAACCCATTTTCGCCGATGAGAATGAGAGTTCGAACAAACTCGGTGTTTTGATCACCCGGGGCGCGGGCCGTCCCCACTCCACGGTCATGGCTTTTTTAAATACCAACTTAGACGATATTTTCCTCATCACCATGAGTGAAAGCTTCAAATACCAGAACCTGATTCGCGACCCCGATTGTGTGTTCGCCCTCGACCACCGGGGAAATTTTAACTTCGAGCATCAGGTGGACTGGAACTATACCCTTTACGAGGCCGTGGCCCATCGCATCGACCCTTCAACCCGCACTTTTCATCAGATTCAGGACGAGTTCGTTCAGAAGAACCCCTGGGAAGCGGCCTTTTTCGCAAGTCCTTCCGTCAAGATGATTCATTTGGTTCCCCGCCGGATTATCCACCAGGATATTTTGTGGGATTAAGGTGTAACCAGACCCTTTCAGGGCTTAAGGATGGATTGGAACATCTCCGGCTCGTCACCCAGGAGATAACCCACCAAATTTGGTATTTGGAGGGGGTGTCAGCCAGTCTACCGTCGCCTGGTCGTACAAAGGATATCTTGATGCATAATTTTTATTTTACCTTGACCTGGGGGGGGGGAACCGATAGAAAATCCCTGGGAGGACCTTAGGAAGTCCCATCAATAAGTTAAACATTAGGATGCTGCTTATGAAGATACAGATTGGTTTTCTATGGTTGTTTTTAGCTTCCTGTTCCTTGACACCGGTGAATACCCCTCTTCCCTTTGAGCTCCAACTCCCGATTTTTAAAAATTTCGAATTGGGAACCTTAGAAGGATTTTATCCCGAGCTTCCCACCCTTTCCAATGCTCAAATGGTGACCCCGCCCCCTGGGGGGCCTTTGAATTTGGGAACCCAGTCCCTCCAATTGACAGTAGCTCCCGGGCAAGAGGTCAACCATGGAAATCGGGCCGAGGTGGCTTTGTATCAGGTAGGACAGTACGGATCCACGGTATTTTTCGGATGGAGATTTTATATTCCCACCGGGGACCCGGATAGTTTTACCTGGCAAATCATGGCCCAGTGGTATCAGCTTCCTGATTTTTGGAAAGGGGAGAATTTTGATGCTTTTTTTGCCCATCCCCCTGTGGTTTTTACCTACACCCCTGGGTTTGTGGAGGTTCAGACCTCCGTGGGGGGGGAAGTGACCCTGGGAAAAACACCCATTACCAAAGGAAATTGGCATTCTGTGGTTTATGAGATCTGTTTTAGGGATGACGCCCAAGGTTTTGTACAGGTTTGGGTGGATGGTATTCCCCTTACCCCCTCTAACGGGACGGATAACCGGGTCTATCGTCCAACTTTGCATAATAGGGCGGGAACCTATTGGAAGTTAGGACTTTACCGGGGGATTCCTTCCCAAACCCAGGCCCCCACTACCAATTCTGTGATTCTGGATAATATCGCAGTGGGCAGTACCTATAATGAGGTCTTGCCATGAAAAAAATCTTCCTAACGACGCTTTTGTTGTCATTAATCCTTAATTCCGTGGGAGCTCAGCAGCCTGGACCCCAGGTTTCAGTCCTCATGGGAACTTTAAGAACTCCCTATTTTTATCTCTTTACAGAACTTTCCGGGAAATCCCCGGGAATTGAAATCCTGGACAGATGGTGGCAGTTGAGTCTACGATCCCGAGCTTTCGGCACCTTCTGGTTTTTCAGTACCCAATCGATGGACTGGGAAGTTCTGGTGGAAACGCCCTTCCTCCTGGGAAATGGTTTTACAGTAATGGCGCAGGCGGGTCTGGAGATGGACTATCGAAACACCTCCCAAATTCGTTCTGCAGCTAAAACCACTCTGGCTCCGGTTTTGGGGGGGGAATTGGTTTGGGATGGGCATTGGATCGAAGTCCGGGGGGCCTTGGAATCTTTGATTTTTCAAGACGGACTCAGTCTCAAACTCCGCCCAGAGGTTCGTTTGCATTGGCTTAAACCCCTGGGCTTTGTTTTGAAAGCGGAATTTCAAGAAGTGGGGTCATTTACCCGGAATCTCTGGGAATACCGCTGGGAAACTTATGCAGGATTTACCTGGGAGTTTTAGCGGTTAAAATTCGAGGGAGAGACCGGCACTCAGGGAGAAGTGTTCCGACAAGTATTCATTCCCCGCAACCCAGCCTGGAGATTTTTTTGTCCCCTTTATCCACAGGGAGCTGTAGTCGGTCACGCCCCAGGCTGCTTTAAGGTCCAGCAGGTACCCCAGCTCAAAATCCCCTGTGGTGAAACTTTGGTTTTTTGGTTGTAGCCAGCCCAGAACTCTGGGGGTGAATTTAAAATCCATTCCCGCCATTTCCAGGGAATAATCCACTATTTTTATTTCAATTCCGGGAAAATAGTTGTTCTTATTTGTGTAATTGTGATACGAAACCGCCAAGTTCAGCTCTTCTCGTTTCAGGTAGAGATTTGCCTGTATGGAATTTCCAAAGGAGGTCATGTGATAACGGAGATTTCCCGCAGTCCTTATTTTAACACCATCTGTACCGGC
>CAZUXL010000053.1:0-22004 GCA_964624355.1 uncultured Spirochaetales bacterium | reverse complement strand
CCCAGCGAATCAAGGATGGACCCCCGCCATCATCAATCCCAAATCCGTCATGGTCGCTTGGTTGCGATGAAGTACTCCCATGAATTTTCCACCATAAATCACCGCAATTTGATCGGCTAGGGTCATGATTTCCTCCAAATCTTCAGAAATAAGTAAGACCGCTCCACCGGCATTCCGGCGGGCCAGCAGGTGCGTACGAATATACTCCGTAGCCCCCACATCCAGACCATAGGTGGGATGACTGGCCACCAAAAGTGTGGGATCACCGGTGATCTCCCGGCCTAAGATCAGCTTTTGAATATTTCCACCGGATAAATTTTTCAAAGGGGTATGGATACTCGGCGTGGTGACCCGAAAATTTTCCACTATCATTTCCGCAAAACCCTTTATGGCCGTGCGGTTTAAAAATCCCTTGTCGGAAAAATCCTGGGCGTGGTAATCCTTCAAAACTGCATTTTCATAGAGAAGGAAATTCGGGACAATGCCGAATCGCATACGCTCTTCGGGGATATGGGCCACCCCCTGGGCACTCAAATGCTTCACCGAGGCCCCAGTGACATCCCGGCCATCAAGCCACACTTTTCCAGAACTGGCGCCTCTAAGTCCTGTGATGGCCTCAGCCAGTTCCCGTTGTCCGTTTCCAGAAACCCCGGCGATACCGAAGATCTCATGCTGCCTCACCTGGAAATTGACACCTTTGACCATGAGTTCTCCCCGATCCCCCAGAACATGGAGATTTTCGACCTCAAGGATGACCTCCCCGGCAGCGATTTCTTCCCGGTTTTGCTCGGTATGAACCTCATGGCCCACCATCATCCGGGCGAGCTGTCTTTTATCCGCTCCCTGGGTTAACCGCTGGGTTTCAATTTTCCCCTTCCTTAAAACGGCTACCCGGGTACAGAGGTCGAGAATTTCTTCCAGCTTATGGCTGATGATGAGAATAATTTTCCCCTCCGAGGCCATGGTCCTCAAAAGGGTAAAGAGTTGCTGAACTTCTATGGCACTGAGCACCGAAGTGGGTTCATCCAGGATAAGTATCTCAGCCCCGTTGAGAAGAGCTTTTAGGATCTCCACCCGCTGCAGTTCGCCGGCGGAGAGTTCCCAAGCCTTGGCCTCCAAGGGAACATCTAAGTGAAATTTTTCCTGGAAAGACACCACCCGTTTTCGAGCGGCTTTTTGGGGATAAAAGAAAGGTGAGTTATGAAGTGCCACGGTGATATTGTCCAGGACGGAATGCCCGGGAACGAGGGCAAAATGCTGGTGTACCATGCCGATCCCAGCCCTCATGGCCTCCTTGGGACTCTTGAAAGACACAGACTTTCCATCCAGGACAATGGAACCGCTATCAGGGCGATAGAGACCAAAAAGTATGTTCATGAGGGTGGTTTTTCCCGCCCCGTTTTCCCCTAAAAGTCCCAGGATATCTCCCCCCTTCAGGGAAAGAGAGACCCCATCATTCACGGTCTTTCCGTAGAAACTTTTAGTGATTCCCGCCAGTTCCAGGGTTCGAAGGGGCTGTTCCATAGGGCATATTATCCAATGATATGAAAGGTTGCAATATCATCAGACCACTTCCTTAGGCTCCCCCAGATACCAGGTTATCACCTCCCCCTTACCTTTGAGCTGAGTTTCCATAGGACCTGCGGCATGAAAAAATTCCCTCACAGATTTTTCCACCTGCCCGGAGATTTGTATATTGTCCTTGGGTGCGGAGTGCTCTAGTCGGCTGGCTACGTTCACCGTGTCCCCCCAGAGATCGTAAATAAACTTATTACGTCCTATGACCCCCGCAGTTACCGGTCCAGAATGGATTCCAATCCTCATGTGGAGGTCTGTACCGTGTTTTAGATTGTAGCTTTGAAGGGTATCAATCATTCCCCGAGCTAGACGGCACACCCGAAGACCATGATCTGCCACCGGTTGGGGAACTCCACAGGCTGCCATGTAGGCATCCCCGGTGGTCTTGATTTTCTCCACCCCTAAATTGTCGCAGAGAGTATCAAATTCTGAAAAAATTCCATTGAGAAGTTCTACTAATTGCGACGCTGGCATGGTGGAGGCCAAGGGTGTAAATTCTATGATGTCCGAAAAAAGAATCGTAGCATCCTGAATGGAATCCGCGATCACTCTTTCTCCGGCTTTCAACCTTTGGGCGATGGACGGGGGCAGGATTGAGAGAAGAAGTAGTTCGGACTTTTCCTTCTCTTTGTGGAGTTCTTGGGTTCGGCTGACCACCTGGGCTTCCAACTCCTTTCGATACACCAAAGAACGCCAGGACCAAAGGCGAATTGTTGTAAAAACACCAATTATTACCACAAGAATTTCCAAGAGAATAAACCACCAATTTAAATAAAAAGGCGCTTCCTGTCTAAAACTGAGTTCCAAAGGTTGGGGTGTCCATAAACCGTCGTTGTTCGCCGCTAAAAGTTTAAAAACATAGCTTCCCGGAGGTAAATTCGTATAGGAGAGACTGCGGCTGGCGGTGGGAGTACTCCAATCCAAATCAAAGCCTTCCAATTTAGTTTTATAACGCACCTGGGAGGGGTACTGATAACTCAAACCAGCGTAATTGATAGTAAGTCTTTGAGTTCCCGCTTTCAAAACCAGAGGAAGCTTTCTATCCAGCAACACCCCATCGGAGCGAACTTCTTCCAGAACCAGGGGGGGAACCACCTCGTTTGTCAGGTTATCCGATGCGTCGAAAAATGCCGCACCCCCCAGGGTTGGAAGCCACAGCCGTCCTTGGGAATCACTTTGACCCCAGGATGCGGGAGAGATGTCAGCAAAAAGACCATCAGCCCTGGAAAAGAGTTTATAATCCTGGGGATTTTGGAACCAAGAATCTGAAATCCACACTAATCCTTGGGTGGCCGTGAGCCAATAGCCCCCCTTACTGGGAATAATTTGAAAGTAGGAGTCAAAGGGCAGCCCCTGACGAAAGTGGGTCCATTGCCCCCCCTGGTAAACTCCCAGACCTCCATTGGTCGCAGCCAAAAGTTTTCCTTGAGGAAGGGTAATAATTTTAAATACCACCAAGCCCCGAAGACCTTCGTTAAGTCCATAGTGGGTCAAGACCTCACTTTTGGGATCTAGACTATAAAGCCCTCCCCCATCGGTCCCCAACCAAAGCAGTCCCTGGGCATCCTGGGTCATCCCCAAAATATAGTGGTTTTCCAGACCGGATTTTTGATCAAAAATCTTCCATTTGTCCCCTTGGAGCCGATTCAAACCAGAAGTAGTGGCTACCCAAATGCCGCCTTGGTGGTCTTCAAAGATTTGCCGAATTCGTACCCCTGACAAACCTGAGGCCTTCCCAAAAGATTTTATTTTTACCCCATCCCAGAGAAGAACACCCCGGTCACCGTAGGTTCCAATCCAAATTCTACCCTGGGAATCACGGAAAAGATGGCGGATCCGTTCATTTTTAGTGGCGGTTACCAAGGGGTGTTCCAGTGTTTTACCGGTAAAATCCAGGGCTCCTATACCTTTGTCGCTTCCAATTAAAATCAAATTTTGTTCTACAAGAAGCAAAAAACAATTCACCACAGGGTCTGGAATTCCCTGTTTTGGGGTAAAAAATAAAAACTTGCTTCGACTTAGTTTGGTCAGACCACCCCGGCTGGAACCCATCCAGATATTGGACTCCTTATCCTCCCAAAGGGTATCCACAAGGCCGCTTCCCAGCCCATCTTTCTCAGAATAGGATTCCAAAATCTGGTCGTAAAATTTAAAAAGTCCACTATCAGTTCCCACCCAAAGTGCTCCGGTGTCATCTTCTAAAAGTTCATTGATCTTTAATTCGGGGATAATTTTATTTTCCGCTAAAGAGGACCACCCCCCCCCTTGAGATAAGAAAATTCCCTGATCTCTGGTTCCAGCGTAAAAGGCACCCTGCTTATCCCTAAGAAAAGCTCTGACTACGGAGGTGTAAACCCAAGGAGCCCCCAATCGAACTCCTGGCTCGCTCCCCCGAAAAATGAAGGTATCCCCGGGAATATCAAAGGAAACCCAGACTCCCCCCTGAGGATCTGTATACAAGGCTTCCACCGTACCCGAATTCTCCCTTCCAAAAATCTTGGCTGGGACTATTTTACCATTTTGCAAAATGTAGACGCCGTTGGTGGTTCCGACAAATAACCGATCTTGCTGAGTATCCCAAGCCAAGGCGCGAATATTTAAATTTCCCAATCCTTGGTCACCTGCATAGGTCGTCCATTGATCCCCATGCAAAATAACTAATCCATCTCCATTGGAACCCACTGCTAAACCCCAGGGCGTAAGGGCCAGAATACGGGCGGAACGAAGGGGGAATCCGGGGGTGGTATTCGGTGAAATTAATTTGAAATCCACCCCATTAAATCGTACCAAGCCTTCATAGGTACCAATCCACATATATCCCTGATCATCCTGAATGACCGAAGTAATATTATCCGAGGGTAGACCTTGATCCCTGGTCCATTGAGTTTTTAAAAGTTGTGAGATCTTTGGTGTGGGTGCAGGGGAAGTCCAGAGAACACCGGGGGTCAGGAAAAGGAGGACGGCCATGAATAATCGCATAGGTTATTCTAACCTCTTCCATCCTTCAGGTAAACAAAAAAATTTAAAGTTAGGGTCACCTTAGATCTCCCCAGAGTTCTTACTTTAATTCAAAAACGTGGGTACTTCTCCCAGGAAGTTCCCCAAGAGGTTTTCCCGTAAAAAAACCCATGGGATCCTTTTTCAAATCTAATGAAGAAATTTCTTCAGGATAAAGCATGGATGTTTTTCCGGTCAACCCGTCTGCATTTACCAGGGGTATAATATAATCGATTACTGTTTTTTCCGATAAATTATGGATCACTACAAAATGTTGTTTACCTAAACTGCGGAGGTAAGCTAAGACTTGGGGATTCCCGGTCTCAACCAAAGTAATATCCCCTTTCAGTAGGGCTGGTTGGGAGTTTCTAAGGGCGATGAGGCGGCGATAAGAAGACAGGAGGGATTTATTATCTCCGGTCTGAGCAGAGACGGTGAATGCGGCATCCTTCTCCTGGGTCCCGTTTGAGAAAACCCGACCGGTGGTGAAACCCCAGTTGGGTGAGGAGGCATCCCATTGCATCCCCTTACGGTTCAAACTCAGTCCTATTTCTTCTCCATAATATAAAAAAGGAACACCTGGGAGGGTTAAAAGAATAGCCGCCGCCTGGAGGGATTGATTCAGGTTTCCTTTGAATTCATTCATAAGTCTTTTCTGATCGTGGTTTCTTAAAAAGGTGGCGTACTGGCCTTTTGGAAATGTAGTTAAAGTTTCCTTGAGAACCTTGAGAAGAGGATTGGCCCGACCTCCACTGACGGATTCCGCAATTGCACTGGATAAGGGAAAATGGAAATTAATATCCATCTCATCCCCGGTATAGGAGAGCACGGTAGGCAGGTCGTCCCAAACTTCCCCCACAGTAAAAGCCTGAGGATTAGAGGCCTTTACCACTTTGTAGAAGTTCTTGAACCATAAATGAGTGGAGGGTGTATTTTCATCCTGCACTCCCTCTTCAATCAAGTACTTGATGGCGTCTAACCGGTATCCATCCACACCCGTATTTTCCAGCCAAAACCGGGTGGCATCTAGGATATATTGGGTGACCGCAGGATTTTCATAATTCAAATCCGGCATTGTCGGATTAAACCAGGCATAAAAAAACTTGGGAGGTTGAGAATTGATCACCGATCTCCAAAAGGAATTGGGATTGGCCTCGGAAAACCTGTAATAATTTTCAAACTGACCCAGGGGATCGCTGAGGGCGGATTTAAACCAGGGATGATTATGGGAAGTGTGGTTTAAAACCAGATCTACAATTACCTTGATACCCCGCTTATGGGCCTCTTGGATGAATAATTTAAAATCCTCCAGGGTTCCATAATCTTTGTCGATGGTTTTGTAATCCAGGATATCATAGCCATGTTGACTTTGAGCATCAAAAACAGGCATGAGCCAGATTCCGGTGATCCCCAGGTCTGTGGAGGTATTTGCATTTCCGTCATTGAGATAATCGAGACGGGAAATCAAGCCTTTTAAATCTCCATGACCATCACCATCGGAGTCCTGAAAAGCCCGGACATAAATCTCATAAAATACCCGGTCATTCCACCAAAACCCCGAAAGCGTTTCGCTGGCACTTAAGGGAAAAAATGAAAAAATACTAAAAAGTACAACCATGGGAATTAAGACCGGGTGTTTCATGGAAAGCTCCTTAAAGCCTCATGATAATCTAGGAATCCTTAGACTGCAAGTTTTTTTAGCATTTTAATTTTTTACTGTGGGGGATGTATGATTTAGGTAACGGTTAAAGTGCCAAATATTCATGATTAAACAAATTATGGTCAAAACAAAATAAACAGCGACCACCATCTGTTCCGGGACGACCCCGCCGCCAATCCAATTCCAACCATGACCAAAACGTACCCACCAACCTTCCGACACATAAAACCAAAGGCAACCGCCACTAAGTTGGCTAACACTGAAGGACAAAAAAATGCTCAGTACCAAAAACACAATCCCATGGACCGTTTTTGGCATAAAACGCAAAAGATCCACACTGAATCGTTCCAATATCATCTGTGTTAGGAGTAAAATTCCAATAATGGGACTTAAATAAATGTTGGATGGGATCATGGTGGTATCATGAATCCATCTCCAGGAGTCCCTCAGAGGTAAACCCGTGATAAAGTGATGAACCCCAGCTGCCCCCATCCCCAAGAATATATACCCCCCTAGGGTCAGGGCTAATAATTTCAAATAAGCTGATGAAAATCTATAGGGATAGAAAAGTTCTTTTTGAAACATAGGACACGCCACCCTTGTTAACATAATCTTTAGCGAACCTAACTTGGTTTGTCAACTTTTATTTAAGCTTCACATTCCCTGGGGCTTAAATGTTATGACCGAGCCGGAAGGAAGATATTTTTGGGCCAAGGCGGGAAAAGGATTCGATGCCACTACTTTTTTAAGAGAAATATTAAAAGCTTCCCGGTAACCAGGACTATTAAAAACAAGTCTGTATTGAGTCGGAGAAAAGAGTCTATGGATTTTTAATGGTTGTTTGATATTAAAAGAGGTGTCTAATTGATTGTTTAGGTTTAAAAAAATGTTTAAATCGCTGATAGCCACAGGAGCCCGGGAGGAATAGAGTTGCCTATTGATTAGGATCTGGGGAGAAATTTCCCTATATCCCTTATTTGTTTGGGCCATCTGTGCAAATTCTGCCCCCAAATACAATTTAGCATTTTGAAAAGCGACTATCTGGTAATTTCCCAATTCCGTTATGGTCTGGAGTTCTATTTTAGAACTGGCCAGACTAATAGCCACATTTTCATAGGATATATATGGATCGGAGAGAAATTCACCGGAATTTCCCACAGCTGCATCCAGTTCTCCGTATTTTAGCATTTCCAAAGCGCGGGTGTTGGGGATGAATTTAATATCAGCTTTCATTCCCATTCCTGCCACAACCATGGTCAAAATATCAAATTCAATCCCGCTGGGCGGACTTGTAATCGCATAGGGAGGCTTATTTTCACCCAGGGCTATCCTGAGGCAATCCTGGGAGGACACGACGGCAAGGGGCATTAACAATAAATACAAAAATAGAACTTTTGGCGTATTCATGCGGTATTGTATCACTTATCTCGGATATCATCAAATTATCATATTTCCCTAACCTTGGATCATCCTAATAATCTAAAGCAACCACCAAATAGAATTATTTGACAAGCCCATCCTGACCATCGAAGCTTAGAATGATTTTATGGAGGCTGAAAATGATTCGAAGATATTCCAAATCTCTCCCCATGGTCTTATTTATCCTTTTTTTTGTATCCCAAACCCTCTTTAGCGCCGACTGGTACGTTAAGGTGGGCGGCACAGGTCGGGGTAACGCTCCAGAAGCTCCCACTGATGAAGTTTGGAAGGCTTTGGAAAAAGCCGTCCGGGGAGATGTGATCCATGTAGCCCAGGGAACCTACACGGGTAAGTCGGGCTCCGGACATTTTGTGATCAAAGTCCCCAATTTATCCCTGGTTGGGGGGTATAATACGGACTTTACCCAAAGGGATCCTTTTACAAACTTTACCATTCTGGAAAGAGCGAGGGATTTTAAAGGAGACTGGACAGGGCTTCCCGAGGCTATCGTTGCGGGAAACTCGGATCATTCTAACTTTATCCTGGATGGATTTGTCCTAAATGCCGAAAGCCGCAACTCCTATAACAACAATGTATTGGCCTTAAAGGCCCCTACCTACCCCGGGATGCTCATTCAAACCAATTCCCCCAACACCAAGATTCGCAACAATATTCTCCTGAATCCTGCGGGAGATGGGATCTACTGCACCTGGCAGGGGCAGGACAATGAGGTGGTGAATAATTTTATCCTCAACACCTTCTATGCGGCCATTGAAACCCGATCCGCCCAACCCAGATCCAAAATTCTGATCAAAAATAATACCATTGCCTTTGGTTGGTTTTACCCTAGTAAAGGCGGGCACATAGGGGTCTTTGTGGGAAGTAAAGGAGAAACCATTATTGATTCCAACGTCATTGCTTTTATTCAAACTGAAGCCGGTGAATCCGGATATGGGGTAACCAATACCTTTGGTAATTCGGATACGGTGATGAAAAATAATGTGTTTTTCTCCACCAACGGCGGCTACTACAAATATATGGATGGAAACAAGCAAAGCCTAGTCGTATGGAAGCCCACCGAATTAACAGAATTAAATGACCCGGACCTTGCCCTGGACTTTATGCTGGCAGAAACCGGGGACAACCGGGAAATGGATCCTGGGATTAGACCCGATTTGGACTTTATCACCAAATTTGCCAACTACCAGGGAAGCAGCCCCGGGAAGCTCAACATGGATGCCATGAACCAATGGCGCCGGGACCGGGGGCTTCCCCTGCAAGCGGAAGCCGGAAGTGCCAGGAAAAACTACGGATTTGCCTACCCCCTGAGTGGAGTCATTCCCGGAATGGTAGCCACGATTCCAGGAGTAGGTGCTCGGCCTAGTTCTACTTACCAAAGTTATAAGAGCGAAGCGGGAACCGGGGAAGTTTTGAATTACACCCTCATGGATTTCGCCTCCTTCAAAAAGGGAGGCATCAATGCCCAGGGGAATACGGGAACACCGGTGGAAATTTTAGCCGGGATGGGAGATACGAAAACAAATTTTGAACTCACCCAAGCCCCCCGAACGGACTACCTCTGCTACCAAGTCACAAAACCAGGAGCCACCAGCGCCACAACCATGGATGTGATCCATGTGTACATTCTCAAAGGATCTCCGGCTCAGAAGTCCTGGGACAACCTCTTTAAAAAACGGGGTGACTATTTCCAGGATGGGATTACCTTCAGAGGCCGGGCTTTTGACTTTAAAAACCAAAGTTACACTTATCCGGTGGGAATCATCATCGACGAGATTAAAAAGTAATTTAGAGACCGTTCCCGCCCTGGGACTTCACCCAGGCGGTGAACTCTCCTGTAGTGGTGTACCAAACATCCCTATGACCGGATAATTTCCTACAAAGATCTTCCATATACTCCCAGGAGTTACCCGGTTCGTTTTTTTCCAGCTCCCAGCTATGACCCCAAATGTAAAGTAGGGAAAGTTCCTGCTTTTGCTGAGCAAAAAATTTTTCTACAAATGGTCCTGCTGTAGAGTGGTGAGCTGTGGGCTTCCATAATAACCAATCCTGAGGAAGTCCAAAGTCACCCTTCTGGGTAATGAGCCGGGCGTTCGTAATTCCGAGGTTTTCCAGTCGTCGGGCGGTTCGTTCATCACCTTTCCCGAAAGGATAGGCAAAGGATGTAACGGTGTTTCCGCCCAGTATCACTAATTTTTTTCTGTCCTGTTCTACTGTTTGACGTACAGCTCCCAGGTCCAATGATGTGAGATCCGGGTGATTGTCCGTGTGGGAAGCTATCTCGTGACCCTCATAGAGGGCTTTTACCTCCGTGGACTCAATATAAAACGGTTTCCAGGTGAGCCAGGACACTTGTTTTCCAAAAAAGCCCGAGTTTAGATTGAAGGTGCCTTTCAGTTTGTACTTATTCAGAAGTTCCACAAACCGGCGATCTGACTCCATTCCATCATCATAACTCAAAAGAATCGCTTTGGTCTTTCCTCCTGGAAAGGTGAAACTAGATGTTTCCGCTGGAAGCGGATTAAAAATTAAGGTGAGAAGAAGGTAAATTATCCTTTTAAGGGATAAATTTCTCATATTTACTCCTGATACCCACCTCAATTTTACTCTACTTCGACCTTTACAGTCAGCCTATGGGTTTATAGCTCGGCGGAATCAAAATCAAAGGTGTAGTTTGCTCCCTGGTTGTTATCCCAGTAAGTTATACCATTCACATCGTAGGAGAGGGCGAACTTTACCCGCTTGACCCCGGTGGGAAGAGTAAGACCGGGGAAGGTCCAGAGTTCCACACCGTTTTCCAAACTGGAATTATAGGTTCCGCTCAAGACACCTTGGGTCGCCCAATTGTTGATTGTATACACCACTTTGACGGTTTTAGTAAAGGATAGATTCTTAACCAAGACATGGAAGTAGAATCCATAAGAAGAACCATTAAAAGTCCCCTTTACTTGGTCTAAAACCACGGGACCATTATTCAACACCCCATGATTCATATTATAGATTGCCCCGGTGTTAAACCCAATCCCCACCTGGACCAAATAATCTTTTCCGGTGTTGTTATCCCAATAAACATTGCCATTCACGGTGTACTTAAGGGCAAATTTGAAATTTAGGATTTCATTCAGAGGTAACCAAGGGGTTTCAAATTTCCACTGCTCATAACCATAGGAATCGACAGACCGAAAGGTTCCTGGAATGTCGGTCCATTGACCGTTTCCGGGCGTCGTAGAATTACCCACAGAATAATGAAGGACTAAACTCTTCCCATAAGCCAGGTTCTTTAAATCCGCAAGGCCTGTTAAGCGGGCTTGCCAAATCCCAGAGGTTGACTTCTGGTACTGAAGCCGAGCACTCTCCAGGATTACTGGGGCTGTATTGGATAAAGCATTTCGAGAAGACGTAACCGGTTGCACAATATCCAGAGAGGACACACTAGGGTTCTGACAGGAATTCAGAAGAATTGCCCCTAATATCACGGGAACTAAAGGGAAAAATACTTTCATTTCACCACTCCTTGGTTTAACTTTAAGAAAATGTTAAACGCAACCGGTTACTCTGTCAAGGGCTCAACATGATTCTCTTTGCAGAAGTCGCGACGCAAAAAAAATTTTCTGGGCTGGTTCTTCAGGTTTTTCCCATCGTCTAAGGAGTATTCTTGCTGCCTCCGAACCCAATCTGGCCACATCCTGGGTGATAGTCGTCAAAGCTGGTACGGTGTAACGACTTATCTCTAAATCATCGTACCCCACCACGGCAACCTGTTCAGGTACACTAATGCCCCGAGAACGCAGGGCCCTCATGGCTCCTATGGCTGTAAAATCATTGGCACAAAGTAGTGCCTGAAATTTTCCCCTGGCCAGAAGGGTGTCCACCCCTTGTTCACCGCCGACCAGGTCAAATCCCCCGTGGGTGATTAGCTCAGCCGGGAGATGAAAACCCATCTCCCGGCCTAGTTTCTGGATGACTTCAAGTCGCCTTGAAGCTGTCCTATCCCCTTCTGGTCCTCCAATATACCCCAGGTTCAGAAGTCCCCGAGCTTGAAGATGCTTGAACAAAGCTCTATAACCCGGCTCCGGGTCCTGAAACAATGTATTGAATCGAGACCCTGGGAATTCATCGTTGATAAGAACAAGTTCCACATTCTCAGGCCATTTTTCCAAAACCTCCGCATGACGGGGGGTAATGCGACTCAGGAACATGATGACCCCCTGAACCCGTTTCGAGAGGAGAAGTTGTAAACCCTCGGATTCATGGAGGTCATCGAAAACACCCCCGGGATTGGTAGTGATTAATAAGTGGACACCCGCATCCCGAAAGCTTTGGGAAATGGATTGAACCGCAGGGCTAAAGTAGGAATTGATCCCCGGTAGAACCAAGCCCGCAGTCAGGCTCTTTTGAGTGGACAGATCCCTGGCAATGAGGTTTGGGATATAACCCGTATCGTCTATAAGTTTTTTTACCTTGATCCGGGTAGATTCTCCCACCCCCGGAAGGCCGTTAATCACCCGGGAAACCGTGGCTGTGGAAACCCCTGCCAATTGGGCCAGTGTGTATATTGTCACCGGCCCAATCTATCATTTCAATACTGACTACTCAAGCTTGCACCCACAAAATTGTGTCGACCTGGCGGGAGAGACAATTTTTAGTTATCATCACTTTTTGAAATGAGTTACTTTTTATCCTCCAAAAGGGATTTCATGCCACCACCGGGTAAAGTTCCCACTTTGGAATATAAATTAAGTTTTTCCCGGCTATCTATAATATCCAGATTTCTCATATGGAGTTGACCGATCCGATCCAGGGGAGAAAAAGCCTCCGATTCTACCCTTTCCATGGATAGGCGTTCTGGGTGATAGGTCAGGTTTGAACTTACCGTGTCCAAAATACTGTAGTCATCCCCCCGGCGCAGTTCCAGGGTCACCGATCCGGTGATGGCCCTTCCCACCCATTTGTTTAGAGTGTCCCGGAGCATGAGGGACTGGGGATCAAACCACCGACCTTCATAAAGTTGCCGCCCCAGTTTTCGTCCCAGAGTACGATAATTGTCGATGGTTCCTTCGTTGTGAATACCTGAGACCAGGCGTTCGTAGGTGATGTGTAGAAGAGCCATGCCGGGGGCTTCGTATATTCCCCGGCTTTTGGCTTCGATGATCCGGTTTTCAATTTGGTCCGAAACTCCCAAACCATGGCGGCCGCCGATACGATTGGCCTCCAACATCAGGTCGGTTCTGTTTTTAAAACTCTGACCATTGATCCGGACAGGAACACCTTCTTCAAATTCCACGGTCACTTCTTCGGATTGAATATTCACTGAAGAATCCCAAAACTTTACGCACATAATGGGATCCACTATCCGCAGGCCCTTACTCAGAAACTCCAGCTCCTTGGCTTCGTGGGTGGCCCCCAAGATGTTGGAGTCGGTGGAATAGGCTTTTTCAGCGCTCATTTTATAAGCGTGGCCTTGGGCGACTAACCACTCACTCATCTCCTTGCGGCCCCCCAATTCCTTTACAAAGTCCTGGTCCAGCCAAGGTTTGTAAATTTGCAAGGAAGGATTGGCCATGAGGCCGTAGCGATAAAATCTCTCGATATCGTTGCCCTTGTAGGTGGAGCCGTCCCCCCAGATATTCACCCCATCTTCTTCCATGGCCTGGACTAGGCGGGTGCCGGTGACAGCACGCCCTAAGGGTGTAGTGTTAAAATAGGTTTTTCCCCCGGTGGTAATATGAAAAGCCCCGCACTGGATAGCAGCAAAACCTTCGCTCACCAACAGTTCCCGGCAGTCAATAAGCCGGGCTTTTTCTGCCCCGTATTCCATGGCTCGCCGGGTAATGTCGTTGTAATCCTTTTCATCGGGCTGTGCCAGGTCAGCGGTATACGCAAATGGAATAGCCCCGTGATGACGCATCCAAGCGATGGCCGCAGAGGTATCCAGCCCCCCAGAGAATGCGATACCGACTTTTTTACCCTTAGGAAGGGATAGTAGAATCTTGCTGTCTTTGTTTTTAGTTTCCATTTTTGTGTTCTCCGTTTGTTTTATTTTAGGGATGGGGGATGTGGGATGTGGGATGGGAAATTCTCTCGACCCTAATCCCTAATCCCCCATCCTTAATCCCTACATCGTCCCTAACACCTTACCTATAATCTCCACACCTTTTGCAATCTCATTTTTTGAAATCACCAACGGCGGGGCAATGCGAAGCAGGTTGGTCCCGCTGCGCAGGATGATGAGTCCCGCTTCCCGGCAGGCATTCACCACCGTCGAAACATCTTTTCCTTCGGGAAGAACTAATTGAATTCCTTGAAGCAGTCCCTTTCCCCGGATCTCTCCGGTCAGATTAGGAAACTGCTTCTGTAGGCCTTCCAAACCTTGGCGAAGGGCCAACCCCTTTTCCCGAACCCCGGCCAAAAACACCGGGTCTGTGATTATCTTCCACACATGGAGTCCCACTGCTGAGGTCACCGGACCACCGCCGAAAGTGGTCCCATGATCCCCCACGTGAATGATATCGTTCACTTTTTTAGGAATGAGGGTGGCGGACAAAGGAAGCCCTCCAGCCAAGGGTTTGGAAAGGGTTACGATATCTGGTTTTAAACCCAGGGCACCATAGGCGAAAATTTCCCCCGTCCTTCCTATTCCGGTCTGGATTTCGTCGGCGATCATGAGAATGTTAAACTTGGCGCAAAGTTCGTTCAGTTTCTGGGCGAATTCTAGTGTGACGGAATTGAGTCCCCCCTCACCTTGGATGGGTTCCAACATCACCGCCGCAAAGCTGTCATCCAGAATCTTGCTTAGTCCTTCCACATCGTTGTAATCACAGTAATATACGTCGGGAACCAAGGGCTCGTAGGGAGCCTGATATTTGGGAGTGGGGGTCAGGGAAAGGGCTCCAAAGGTGCGACCATGAAAGGCATTGCGAAAGCTCAAAAATTTATGCTTCCCTGGCCCCTTGGTTCGCAGAGAATAAACCCGGGCGTATTTCATGGCCCCTTCGTTGGCTTCAGTTCCCGAATTTCCAAAATGCACCGCGGCAAAAGGACCGGAAGCGACTAAAGCCTGGGCAAACTCCAGAGCAGGTTGGGTGGTAAATAAGTTGGAAATATGGATGAGTTTTTTCATCTGTTTTTCCGCAATTTTTGCCAAATCCGACCGGCCGTAACCCAAGGCATTTACGGCGATTCCAGAACCAAAGTCCAGGTATTTATTCCCAGACTTATCCCAGAGGTAGCACCCCTTCCCTTTTTCCATCACAAGAAAATCCGAAGCATAATTTTTGGGGAAGGGAGGATTATGAACAAATGGATCGATCGTACTCATGGAAACTCCTGATTTTAATTTGTGATGGCGGTGCCGGACTGAAAATTGAGTAGGAGAGCTAGATCTCCCGGGGCCTTGTAGCCGCCGATCACCACGGCCTCTATTCCCCGATCTACCCCGTCCAAACTGGAATTTACCTTGGGAATCATTCCCCCGGAAATCACTCCATCGGAAATTTCTTTCTCGGTTTGTTTCCGGTCTATTTTTGCGATTACCTGGCTATTTTTTAATATGCCTGGAATGTCGGATATATAAATAAGCCGGTGGGCTTTGAGAGCGGCAGCCACTTCCAAAGCCGCTTCGTCGGCGTTGATGTTCAGCCCCTGACCTTGGGTGTCCACGCTGGTGGAGTGAAGAATGGGGAGGTAGCCACCGCCCAAAAGGTGATTGAGAAGCTGAGGTTGGGTCAGGCGAATTTTTCCGGTTCGATTATCCGGTCTGTCGGCCACGGTTAAAACTTCAGATACAAAGGTATGGGCATCGGAGCCGCCAAGACCCACAGCCCGGTGGCCAAATAAGTTGGCCTTGCGGACCAGATCAATATTAATTTTACCCCCCAGAACCATATCCACCACTTCCATTTCCTGGGGAGCGGTAATCCTCACCCCATCCCGGAACTCCGCTTTAATTCCCAATTTTTCTGAAAACTGGGTCACTTCTTTTCCGCCTCCATGAACCAGGACAAAAAGATAGTCGGTGATGGCTTTCATTTCTTTTAGTAATCCCTGGAGGACCAAGGGATCCGTGGCCACCAGGCCGCCAATTTTAATAACTGCAGTTTTCAATTTATCGCTCCTTCAGTTTAAATACTGTTTACCAGGGGTAAGCCTGAGGTCTCAGCCAGGCCGAATCTCAGGTTCATGTTTTGGACCGCTTGCCCGCTGGCACCTTTCATAAGATTATCTTGAACTGAGAAAATAATAAGCTTTTCTCCCTCCACATGGAAGCCCATATCCAGACGGTTGGATCCCCAAGTATCCAGACTCTGGGGAATGCGGCCTTGAACGATCTGGACAAAAGGACGGCCATCGTAGGCATTTTTCCAGGATTTTAAAACATCTTCACCGGTTTTACCTTTTACTAAATCCACCACGATAGTCGCCTCCATTCCTCTTTTGAGAGGAACCAGGTGAGGATTAAAAATCACCTGCTGTCCGGGGATGATAAACCCCAGTTCGGTCTCGATTTCTTGGGAATGCCGGTGGGTACGACCGGGGGCGTAAGCACCCGTATTTTCCCCTCTTTCGGTAAAGAGATTGTTGATGGCGGCTTTTTTTCCCGCTCCCGAAATGCCTGAAAGGGCGTTGATAATGGGAAGGCCTGAAACGATACCATCTTTATATAGTGGCAACAGTGGAGTAAGGCTGCAGGTGGGATAGCACCCTGGGTTGGCAATCAGATCGGCTTTTTTAATCGCCTGGGTATGCCATTCCGCCAAACCAAAGACCGCTTTATCTAAAAGATCCGGCCGGGGAGGTTCCTGTCCGTAAGCTTTAAGAAAAATGCTCCTATCCTTGATCCGAAAATCCGCCGAGAGGTCGATGACCACGGTTTGTCCAAAAAAGGGTTCACAGATCTTTGCAGATTCCAGATGAGGCAAGGCGGCAAAAACCACATCGGGCTTTAGGGCTACAGCTTGGTCCACTGTGAGAAACTCGCCCTGGCAAAGGTTGTACCGGGTTAAAATTTGACCCATCCCCGGATCTTCCGCCCAGATTTTCTGACCGGGTTTGGAGGAGGAGACGGGAAGAATCTCCTTCACTGCGGGATGATTTTCCAATAACCGTAAAAGCACCATACCGGTATACCCGGTGGCGCCGATAACTGCTGCTTTCATGACTTCTCCTCTTCCGAATCCCATCCGGGAATACGGTGCTTCAAATTAGTGTAAAAATGACCCCGAAGAATACCTTCCTTTAGGATAATCAAAACTGTATCGTCTCCCGCCACGGTGCCCAATGCCCCCTCCACTTCCAGGTTATCCAAAGCCGCCGCCACCGAGGGAGCGTGACCGGGGAGGGTTTTCAGGACCAATAGATTTCCCGACCCATCCACCGATATATATCCCCGGAGAAAGTCCAGAATAAACTGATCTTCCGTGGCTTTCAGGTCTTCTTCACTGGTGAGCGCATAAATATTCCCCCCCCGTCCATCGGGAACTTTTGAAACCTGCAACAGCTTTAAGTCCCGACTTAAAGTAGCTTGCGTCACCTCAATACCCTGGTCAAAAAGCCTATCCACCAGTTGTTCTTGGCTGAAAATATCTTCCGTGGAGATCATATGTTTGATGGCAGCCAACCGCTGGGATTTAGTTTTCATAATGTATTCTTATGCATCTTTATTGCATAGTTATTAATATATTTCAATTTTTCTGTCAAGGGAATGGGTTAAAAAGTTATGGCAACTCTTTGCCGAATAAATCTACACAGTATTTGACAAATCCAGTTTTCTCCGGTTATTGTGAATGCATGCACAAAATCCTTGAAAAACAAAAATTATCCCAGGACGTTTACCTCATGCGCCTGGATGCTCCCGACATCGCCCGGGAACGAAAAGCCGGACAGTTCCTCATCATCCAATTGGACAACGATTGGAGCGAGAGGATTCCCCTGACCATTGCCGACGGCAGTGCCAGCGAAGGCTGGATCATGATTATTTTCCAAGCTGTGGGCCGCACCACCAAACTTCTCGCCCAGCGAAACGTGGGGGAATCGGTGGCCAACATCCTCGGCCCCCTGGGAATGCCCACCCATATTGAAAACTTCGGTAGGGCGGTCTGCGTGGGTGGGGGCATCGGCGTGGCCCCCATGCACCCCATCGCCCAGGCTTTAAAAGCCGCAGGCAATCACCTGACCATTATTATGGGAGCCCGGAATAAAGACCTCCTGGTACTGGAAGATAAAATGCGGGCTTTAGCGGATGAGCTGATCATCGTCACCGACGATGGCAGTGCCGGACGTAAGGCCTTAGTGACGGAACCCTTGAAAGAGCTCTGCGAAAGCACAGAGAAGCCCGATATCGTAGTTGCCATCGGTCCTCCCATCATGATGAAATTCTGCGCTGAAACCACCCGTCCCTACGGAGTGCATACCATGGTAAGTTTGAACACCATCATGGTGGACGGAACTGGGATGTGCGGCGGATGCCGGGTCACCGTGGGCGGAAAAACCCAATTTGTCTGTGTAGACGGCCCTGAGTTCGACGGCCATAAGGTGGACTTCGACAATATGATGAACCGTCTTCGGTCCTACAAACCCATAGAAGAAGAACACTCTAAAAATTGCATCATGCAAGCCGAAACCAAAGAGGAATCCAAATGACCCCCATCCTAGCCCCCACCCCAGAACTCCTGGCTCTTCTGGATCTGCCTACCCTCACCAACAAACAGCGGATGACCATCCCCTGCCAAGCCATGCCCGAGCAGCCCCCGGGACTGAGGGTTTTGAACATGACCGAAGTATCCTTGGGTTACAGCGCCGACCAAGCCAGGCTTGAAGCCGCCCGGTGTCTGGATTGTAAAACAGCCCCCTGTGTGGCGGGATGTCCGGTTTCCATCGACATCCCCGGATTCCTCATGTTGGCTGCCCAAGGGAACTTTTTGGGCTCTTTGGAAAAAATCCGGGAAGCCAGCCTTTTGCCGGCCATTTGCGGCCGGGTCTGTCCCCAGGAATCCCAGTGCCAGGAAAACTGCACCGTGGGAAAGGTTCTAAAAGATACCCATCTGGCCGTTTCCATCGGCCGGGTCGAGCGGTTTGTGGCGGACTGGACCCGGGAAGCGGGAAAAAACCCTAAACCCGAAGTCAAAGCTAAAAATGGACGAAAAGTCGGGGTCATCGGATCAGGTCCTGCGGGGATCACCGTGGCTGCGGATCTGGCCAAGGAAGGGTATTCAGTCACCCTTTTTGAAGCCTTTCATAAACCTGGGGGAGTTCTGGTCTACGGTATTCCCGAATTCCGCCTGCCTAAGGCTATTGTGGAAGATGAGCTAAATGCCCTAAAAGCCATGGGAGTGGAAATAAAAACCAACTTCCTTATCGGCCGGACCCGAAAACTCATGGATCTCATGACTGAAGATGGCTACGAGGCCCTGTTTATCGGCTCCGGGGCGGGACTTCCCAAATTCTTAGGAATCGAAGGAGAAAATCTGGTGGGTGTCTTTTCTGCCAATGAATACCTCACCCGGTCCAATCTCATGAAAGCTTATGCCAAGGAAGCCTCCCATACCCCCATTTTCCAAGCCAAACACGTGGCTGTGCTCGGAGGGGGTAATGTGGCCATGGACGCCGCCCGGACCGCCAAGCGCCTGGGCGCTGAAACTGTGACCGTGGTCTATCGCCGGACCTTAAACGAACTCCCCGCCCGGGAAGAAGAGGTCCACCACGCCCAGGAAGAAGGGATCGAATTCCTAACCCTCCACAATCCCATCAAAATTGAAGCCGACGAGAAGGGAAAAGTGAAGGGGATGCTCATGCAGAAGTACGAATTGGGTGAAGCAGATGCCTCCGGTCGCAGGGCTCCTGTGGCTCTTGAAGGGCAAACAGCCTACAGAGACTTTGATGCCGTTTTGGTATCCATTGGTAATGAAAGCAATCCCCTTCTTCGACAAACTACTCCCGAACTCAGAACCGACCCCAGAGGCCGGGTGATTGTGGATGAAAACGGCATGACTTCCATTCCAGGGATCTACGCTGGAGGGGATATTGTTCTCGGGGCTGCTACGGTAATTCTCGCCATGGGGGAAGGTCGCAAAGCTGCCGCTTCCATGCACAAGCATTTGAGCGGTAAATAATTTTTTCTAGTTTTAGTTTCTGGAATAAGGAGTCCCTGAACCGGGACTCCTTTTTATTGGGAACTTTTATTTCTTCGAGAATTAACAAACCTGGAAAAGTCGGCGATATTTTTAACCACGATTTTGCCCTGATGAACTTCCACCCGGCGCTGGGTGGTGAAATGATTAAGTACTTCCGTGGTCTTCTGGACAGAAATCCCCGCCCAGTGGGCAATATCTTCCGGGGTGGTGTTAAAGACCCTCTGGGTGGTCTCTTCATCCTGGGTTCCGGGCGGTTGAGGCTGGGTCTCGCTGAGCATCAGGAACACATCCGCCACCCGTGCTTGAATATCTTCCAGTTTTAGGATCATAAACCGGCGTTTTTGATCGTAAATTCTCTTGGAAAAGATCTTGAGAATGTTCAATACAATCTGAGGGTTCCCTTGTATTAGGATTTCAAAATTGGTTTGGTTAAAAACTAGAAGCTTGACATCGGTGAGGGCGATAGCCGTTGCGGTCCTGGGAGCTTCTTCCAAGAGGGACATTTCACCAAAAAATTCCCCAGGTTGGAGAACATCCAAAGTTTTTTCCAAATCCCCCAGGATTTTCACGATTTTTATTTTTCCAGATTGAATAAGGTAAAAATTTTCCCCCGGTTCAAATTCGCAAAAAACAATCTCCCCGGCTTTTTTAGAGATGGCAAAACGCCCGAAGGCTGAAAGATCTTGACTCATTGGGAACTCCCCAGGGCCTTTAGGGCTTTCCGGGTCTTTACTGCCACCGGTTCATCCTCGTCGGCCATAGCCAGAATTTTTTCAAAGAAGTTTTTTGCATAGGTCAGATCTTTTTTCCCTTCGTAGGACTTACCGATATAGTACAGCGCATCCTTGAGATCCGGGTGCTTTGGATATTTTTGCAAGAAGGCGGTGAAATACCGGATCGCTTCATCAAATTTATTCATCATTACCAAACAATGTCCCAATTCAAATTCCGCCTTTGCCTGATTTTCTCCGCCAGAATTGCCACTGACTATTTTCTGGAGAATTTGATAAGCTTCGGAGTATTTATCTTGGTTTATCAGAGAAACAGCGGTGTAGTATTCCTTTCCCGGTGGAATGGGGCCCTGGGATACGGAGGATGATCCGGCATGGGAATGGGGTCCTAGGGATGTCCCCCCCCCCGATCCGCCGGAGGCCAGCAGTCTCTCCGCTTCTTCCAAACGAAGATTGGCCTGGGTAGCTAATCGTCCCGAAGGATAGTAGGTGAGATATCGGCTCAAGGCGTAGGCGGCCTGTTTGTATTGCCGGGTATTGAAATAATAATCCCCCACGCTGAATAGTCCCTGCTCTTGGTCCGTGGATTCGGTTTTCGTCATGAGAGACTGAACCTTGGAGTGGATTCTTCGAAGCTGATTGGAGAAAACTTTCAACATTTTCATGATGACCCTGGTATTCGCCAGAACCATCTGTTCGAATTCCGGGACTGTGAAGGAGATCACATCTGAATCCTGGAGTACCACAGCTGTTTCGTCCCGGGGACTTTTACCCAGGGCCGACTTGACCCCGAAAAATTCCCCAGTGTTGATGAGTTCCTTCAATTCCTCGTTGGTCTCAATATCATTGGACTTCAGTAGGATTTTTCCGGATTTGAGAATGTAGATCTTGTCGGCGCCATCTCCGAGAAAATAGATAAAGGAGTTGGACTTGAACCTGTTGGCCTTCGGTGACATTATTGGATTCCTGCGGATATTATCGGCATATATTCAGATTAATTCCATGGTTATAAACTGTCAACCTGGTAAAAGGACCATAAATGATTGAACTTCATGCCCATTCCACCGCTTCCGACGGGCATTTGACCCCCAAAGCCCTGGTAGAACTGGGAGTGAGCCTGGGACTTGAGGCCATCGCCCTCACCGACCATGACACCGTCGCCGGCTTAGACGAGGCACAAAAAGCCGCTCGGGATATGGGAATTCTTTTTGTTCCAGGGATAGAAATTGAAATAAATTTCAGACCGGGGGAGTTCCACCTTTTAGGTTTAGGTCTTCAAAACTGGCATGGGATGGAAGGAATTTTGGAAGAAGTCCTGGCTAAACGCAAAGATAGAAATCTTCAAATCTATGACAGGATGAGAACTGCCGGAATTCCCGGAACTTGGGAAGAAGTCACGGCCATGGCCGAAGGGGGTACCATGGGGAGACCCCATTTTGCCCGTTACCTGGTAAAAATCGGAAAAGTAAAAAC
>CAZUXL010000052.1:0-22811 GCA_964624355.1 uncultured Spirochaetales bacterium | reverse complement strand
GCGGACCTTTTAGCCTTTCCGCCGATGGATATTTTTCGAAATCTGCCGAAGGCCGGGTCAACCTCCAGGGAGGGTACAAGGCCGGTTTTAACTCAGGCCCCCTGGCTCTCACCCAGGAATTCAGTGACCGGGGTTGGAAAAAGGAGGAACTCACCTTCACAGGGATACTCGGGGTGATTAACTCACAGAGTAAAATGGAAAGTTTTTTTTCTTCCACGGAGACCCGGCAGGTTTTTACTACCTTATTGAAGGGAATTTTTTTAGACACAGGATCTGCGAGCCTGGATATAGCCCTGGGACAGAAATCCGCCCCCCCCAGTTTTTGGTCCACCCCCTTTTTGACCCAGTGGATGGAAAGCTGGCAGTATTCCTGGTTTGATGACCACCTGCCCCAAAACCGGAATATTCAAGGAAGCACCCTCCTTATTATCCCCTGGGATTCCCTCATGATCACCACAGGATACACCACAGGTTTGAAGCTGGGAAATTTACTGAATTCCTATGACGGTAGTTTTAGATTTCTCTTGGAATGGAAGGAACCGGAGATCTCCAGGCCGGTCTGGTCCGCTTCCTTGGGATGGAATAGAAATTGGACCACCACCGAGAGTCTGAAAATCATATCTTCCTGGGTGGATTTGACCGGGGAAGTTCTAGCCAAAACCAGGGATTCTTGGGAAATAATGGGTTGGGTTCCCGGAAAAGAGTGGTTTTCCGATTCCCTCGACCTCCCGGCTCGGGCGAACTCCGAAGATTTAGCCTCTACCCTTACCTTTAAAGTTCAAAGACCCCGTTTACTCACCTGGACGGATTTTTTACCCGGTTCTTGGGAATCCCGACTGCACCGGCAGATTCACCTGGAGGGTCAGGGATTTCAAACATGGTTCCTACAATCGAGTCTATCCACCGAGGCACCGAATCTTTTTGGTTCCAAAGGGTTCATTCCTTTGTTTTCCTGGTACACCACGGATTTATGGCGGTATACCCTGGAGCTTAAAAACCAGGTCACGGCGGATAACAAATTGACTCAGGAATATGGTTTTGCACCGGAATTCCAGCTGTGGGATACCCATGGTTCCTGGGGTATGAAATCCCAAGGGACCTGGGGATCCTCCTCCTGGGGATATAAAACCACGGGATATCGGGAATGGTTTTGGTATACCCCGGGAGATTGGAAATTCCCCTACATTTCCCCAACCCGAAATTACCGCCCCAAAATGATCCAGCGGTTGAGCGCCACTTTCACCGGTCTGGAATCCAGACTTTTGTCCTCAGCTTTAGGGGAATTCGCCTCCACTTGGGAGTTTACTCCCCAGGGTAGCCTCCTTGGGGCTCTCAAGTGGGGACACCTCTGGCGCCAGGACCTCTACTCCACAATCCTGGAAGTTTCCGTCAAATTTAAACTAACATTTTAAAATCCTATAATAATTTTTAACTAAAACCCTCATAAATTGTAAATTATGCTATATAATGTAGCCATAAGGAGAATCCTATGTACGCTTCTAAAATTGTTGCCGGCCTGCTGAGCTTTCTTCTGGTTTCGGGATATCTCGGTGCCCAGGAACCAGCAGCAGTTGATCCAGGTGCCCAAACCCAGAGTTTTGGCCTTGGATTTGGCTTAGGCACCCAACAGATTAACGGTAAAACCTTTCAATCTTTAAGTATGGTAACCGATGTGGGTCTAGGCCCCTTTGGTGTGGGCTTGGATATAAAATTGAACTATCAGTTCTACAGACGTCCCGGGGATGCCATGGGCTTTTATGTCCGGCCCCAGGATTGGATCGTGGATAAAAATGACGACGGCGTTTTAGACGAGGGTTGGTCACCCCAGGAAATGGCGGATATCTACCTTTCCAAAATCGTCTATTTAAGATACGGACTCAAAGGACAACCCCTCTACGCAAAAATTGGTTTGTTCGAAGATGGAACCCTGGGAAATGGGTTTATCATGGGGAATTACTCCAACGGCGTTCTACGCCCCGCCTACACTTATGTGGGCTTGGCCTTCGATTTGGACGGAGCCCTTTTCGGCTTTCCCTACGTGGGACTGGAAACCTTCACAAACTCCATATCCACCTACGATCTTCTAGGGGGACGGGTTTATGTCCGACCTCTGAAGATGTTTAACATCCCGGTTTTCGGGGATTTGCAAATTGGTGGTACCGTGGTAACCGACACAGATCCCTACGCCATCTACCGTAAAACGGAAATAGCCAGTACAGCAAAAGATAATGAACTGGCCACTTATGGGGGCTCCCAGGTTCTGGTCTATGGTGGGGATTTCCGTCAACCCCTGGTGAATCTTCCTGGTGTCTTTAGCCTGGCCCTCTTCGGCGACTTGGTGAAACAAAAGGACGCAGCCGGTGGAATGGTGGGTCTGGGAGGAAATCTCCTGGTTCTAAACTATTCATCCCAATTACGGATCCTGGGTGAAAATTTTCAAGCTGTGTATTTTGACCGGTCCTACGATCTCTCCCGGGTGTCAAAATTAAAAACCTACAACAACTATGCAGATCATAAAGTTCCTGCCTTTAATGGCTGGTATTTCCAAATTGGTACCAACCTTTTGGATGGTCAAATTGCATTCAGTTCCAGTATCGAAGGTCCTTTGGGCACAGTGGCCACCCCGGACCCCACAGGAGCCTTGCTACCCAAAATCCGGTCGACCCTCAAACTCGATGGAACAAAACTGCTTCCTGTACCCATCTCCCTCACCGGATACTATGACAAGGACAAAATTGCAGATCTGAGTAGTATATTCTCCCCTGAAGATGCTTTGATCGGAGCAACCTTGAGCTATAAAATAGGAGCCGCTACCCTGAACTTGGTTTACGATGTGCGCTACATTCCCCAAGAGAAACAAGTACCCGGTAGTACCAGTAATTTTGTTGTCACTTCAAAACTCGAAACGGCCATCAGCCTTTTCTAGGAGGTTATTATGAGAAAATTAATTTTAAGTTTGATTTTTATCACTCTGGCTTTCACGTCTGTGGGTGCCCAAACTGCGGGTAGAACCGTGGCTCCGGATATGCAGCTTGCCTATGCGGACGATGAAACCATCATGTCCATTACCACTAAGGACGGCAAAGCTTTGGTTCCCTTACTGGGAATGTCTATTCCTGCGGGTTCCACCATTAGGACCAATGACTCCTCCGCAGAACTCCAATTGGTGCCCAACGGCACCATTGTGAAGCTCACCCCAAAAACAGTATTTAAAATCGAAGCTGTTTTAGGCCGGGACCAAGGGTCAGCCAATAGTTTCACCCTCCTCACGGGTAAGCTTAGAACCGTGGCCGCAAAACTTTCCGGAAGTCCCACAGCCTATTCTATTCGCACCCCCACCGCAGCCGGTGCCGTACGCGGAACGGACTTTGCTATGATGGTAGCCGAAGGTCAAAAAGACTGGATTTGTGTCCAAGAAGGCCAGGTTGAATTTACAAAACTAGATCCGGTCACCGGAGAAGTCCTGGGAACCCTGGATATCAAAGCAGGCGAATTCGCCGATACCTTCTCCCCCGTTTTCGAAGCAGCACCCGTGAGTTCAGAAAGACTAGCCCAGCTTTTTTCTGACCTGAACTTTGCGAAACTTGATCCAGCCCAGGTTCCTGGAAAAGCCCCTTCTACCGCACCTGCTGTGGAAGAACCCGCAGAGCCCGTGGATGGAATTACCCCTGTGGTCACCCCCGGTCCCGGAGCTCCGGCCCCCAGCGGAGGTACCCCTCCAGCGGCTGCTGCCCCAGGTCCTGCCAAGGATAAAGATCCAATTATGGCCTTTCTGGCCGAGGCTTTGGGTTTCCAAGTGGGATCCATTACCATCGATGGAGTCACCTACGCCAAAGCCATCATTCAACCCAAACTTCATACCGACTCCTTTAAAATTGGTTTGTACCTTCCCGTGATTTACAAAAGCGATCTCTTTAACCCCAGTGATTGGTATCATCCCCGGGGCAATGATGAATGGTCCTTCGGTACCGACCAGGTTGCACTTTTAGACATGGTTACCGACGGGCTTATGGATCTGATGTTGAAAATCCGCTATGTGGAAATTGGTCGTCAAGGTACGGATAGCTTCTTCTTGAAAGTGGGAAATCTAAGTACCATGACCATGGGTCACGGATCCTTGGTTAAAAACTTTGCCAACGATCAGGATTTCCCCTCCATCCGAAGATTGGGCTTGAACACCGGATTCAAAACTGAAAACTTTGCCTGGGAAGGCCTCTTCGATGACCTGAGCGATCTTCAAGTGGTGGGAACCCGATTCGCCCTGGGAACAGGGATGTTTGAGGTGGGTGTCAACGCCATAGCCGATCTCTACATAGCAAAGAACTACAATAGCAACCCAGTGGAAAATCCCCGGGGCAATTATGGGAATCCAGCCCTCTTGGGTTTTGCCTTGGACACTCAACTATTCAAGTTCGATCTGGGTCTGATCAGTTCTTTGGGATTCGCCGATGTGGGGGCCTACGCTCCTTATTTCCGAGATGCCCCTGTGACACTCCTGGGTAAAAATCCCATTGCCGCAGGTTTTGCCACCGATGGGGTATTTGCTAACGGCACCTTGAAAAATTTCCTGATTTCCACAGGTGTTTACGGTAAAATACTGCTTTTGATCGACTATGAATTGGCCTTCCGCTTTACCAAAGGTCTAGCTAAGGTCAGCCTTTTCAATGGGACCTACAACCGGGGTAAAATGGCCTACCTGGATGACATCATGAATTATCTTGATGGAACCACCACCTCAGAAGTGGATGGAAAAACCACCATGGGAATTTATGGATCCGCAGGGGCTGACATTTTGGGTATGGTTCAATTAAAAGCCGGTTATTTCTGGCCATGGAGCTATAACAGCGATGGTACCATTACTTGGGCGGAGGATGACAATCTGGAAGTGACCCTTACCATCCCCAAAGGCAAGATCCCCATGATCAAAGTCTCAGGGTCCATCACCTACCAGAGAACCCATTTTGCCCCCACCGTGGCCTCTGCTCTTCTGGGTACTTCGGGTCAAGGCGTGAATCTGTTTGACTCTAATACGGTCTTCGGAGGGGAATTGGTTTACGGCATGATGGAAGGTCTGGATATGGCTCTTCAAGTTTCCACCTCCGTGGTCCGGGACGCATCCGGACAGGTACTCTATGAGAATGGCCAGCCCATGATTCGACCTAGTATTAACATTGAATCCAGGATATCCTTTTGATCCATGGAATCTGATAATTCCCGGAGGGTTCAAATCCTCCGGGACTCTGTAGCAAGCAAAATTGCGGCCGGCGAGGTTATCGACCGGCCTTTTTCTATCTTAAGAGAGCTGTTGGACAACTCCTTGGATGCGGGAGCTTTGAATATTGAAGTTCGCCTGAAAGAGGGTGGCATCCACAGCCTAGAGGTTCGGGATGATGGAAATGGGATGACCAAGGAAGATCTTCAGCTCTGCTGGCTTCCCCACGCCACTTCCAAAATTACCCATGAAGACGATCTTCAAAAACTCCATACCTTGGGATTCCGGGGAGAAGCCCTTTCCGCCGTCACAGCCTGCGCCCGACTGACCATAGAAACAGGTAAAAAAGGCTCCCCAGTCGGCTATAGGTTGGAGGTCGATCACCTCCACCAGCCCAAAATCACAGAAATACCCCTTACTTTGGGAACCCGGGTTCGAAGCGAAGACCTTTTCTATTCCATACCCGCCCGGCGACGTTTTCTTAAATCATCAGGCGCAGAAACTTTGGCCTGCCAGAGAACTTTGGAAGAAAAAGCCCTGGCCTTTCCCCATGTCACCTTCAAACTCCATGTGGAAGATAAAATCAAACTCTTGCTCCCGGCAGAACCCCAGATCAAGCGCCTTTATAGAATCTTTGAGAGAGAACTGGCCGTGGGGATGATGGAAGAGGTAAAGATCCCCGGTGATGGTTTTTCCATTTACGCCCTCACCAGTCGCCCGGGCCTCCACAGAAGCGATCGAAAGCTCATCCATATCTATGCGAATGAAAGAAAAATCCAGGAATACGCCTTCGTGCAAGCGGTCTGCTACGCCTATGGGGAATACCTTCCCGGAGGAATGCTCCCCTGTAGTTTTATCTTCCTTACGGTGGATCCAGACCTGGTGGATTTTAACATTCACCCGGCTAAAAAAGAAGCCCGGTTTAGAAATCAGCAAAAAATCCATTCCCGGTTGGTGGAAGGCCTGAGAAAAAACCTGGAAGCCCAGCGCATTCGCTCCCCTTTAATTCAGGATTCCCCTCAGCAGACAGGCTTATTCGACGGGGCCCTCCATCCCGGTCCACACCGGGAGGTTTATTCCCATTCCCCTTCCCCGTCCCCCCGAGAATATGGAACCGCTTCGGGGGTGGAAACTCCCCATAATTTTTTCCAAGCTTACCAAAGGGCCGTTACTTCCGCACAGGCAGTGGGTGAACCCGAGAGTAACTCCGGCGAATTCAAGTATTTAGGGCAGATCATGGGGGTTTTTCTTTTGGTGGACTGGGGAAACCGATTTTTCCTGGTGGATCAGCACGCGGCCCACGAAAGGATTCTTTTTGAAGAATACTTAGCCAATTCAGGCCGACCGCTCAACCTGCTCATTCCCCTAAATTTTTCCCTGGATCCTGAAAAGTCGGAACTCCTGCACGAAAGAAAATCTGAATTGGAAGCCCTGGGAATCCGCTGGGAGGAAGGTCCCTCGGGAGAGTTCAAACTTTTAAGCATTCCAGAGAAATGCCAGTCCCTGGAAGGAGAGATTCTGGGTTTTCTAGTCTCCCAACAGGGAAGTCTTGCAGATCTAAAAAGGGATCTCTACGCCCGGATGAGCTGCCGGGCTGCGGTTATGGACGGGGACAGGCTGGAACCTCGGGACGCCCAGGAGCTCTTGGAAAAGGCCTTCCTTCTTCAGGATGCGCGGTGCCCCCACGGGAGGCCTATCTGGATAGAATTTACCAAAACAGACCTTTACCGCATGTTTGGAAGAATCGTATAGAGTGACCGAAGCCTCAGCTTCCCAGAAGGTTCTTAATCTCCCCCGCCCGGGAATAATCGGGTTTTTTCTCCAACAGGAGTTTTAATAGGGTTTTGCCCTCCTCAACTTCTCCCAGGTCAATTTGTAGAGTCCCCAACCTGTAATAAGCATCCCAATAGGTGGGGGACAATTTGACCAAATCGGCTAAAACGCTCTTGGCTAAGGTTTTCTGGTTGGTTTCGATATAGGCTAATGCGAGATTGAAACGAATCTGGGGGGTATCGGATTTCTTGTCCAGCGCCCTTCGGAAAAACTCGATGCTTTCCTGATACAATTTCTTTTGAAGGTAGAGATCCCCCAAATTATTATTTACGGTCATATTGGAGGGATCCAATTCAAAGGCCCTTTTCAAAACCTTCAGGGCTTCGTCCGCATCGTCCTTCCGAAGTAATGCGGCCAAGTTGATCCTGGCGGGTACATTCTTCTCATCCAGGGAGATGGCCTTCACATACGCGGCCTTTGCCGTTTCTTCATCCCCGATTCCTTCCGCCACAAAGCCCAATTGATACCAATAAGTGGAGTTGGAAGCCTCCAATGTTATGGCTTTCTGGGAACTTTCCAAAGCCTGGGTCATCTTTTTTAGACGCATTTGGGTCACGGATAGATTATTGTAATTATCCGCCCTCTTGTTGTCCAAAGCCAGAGCCCGGAGAAAACTCTGCTCCGCTTCAGGGTATTTTCCCAGATCAAAATAAGTGGATCCCAGGAGTTGGTGGTAGGAAGCCTGGTTGGGGTCGGAGGCTATGGCCTTCTCCAGAGGACTGATGGCCAGATTAAGTTTATCCTGGCGGATGAAACTCTGTGCCAAGGAAAATAGTGCCGGCGCATAGGTGGGGTTCACTTTAAGGGCTCCCTGAAACGCCGTGATAGCCCCTGGTTCATCCTTCATCTGCTGAAGGGCTCGTCCCTGGTTAAAAAAGGCCCGGTGATCTGCGGGGAGAAGTTTTGTCACCTGGGCGAAGATCCCGGCGGCTTCCCTGTACTGTTTGTTACTGTAGTAAACCTTACCCAGCTCATAAAGAATTTGGGCATTTTGAGGGTTGAGTCTATCGGCGTTTTTATAATTCTCCACCGCTGCAGTCCAATTCTTCGCTTCTTGGTAAATATCTCCTAAAATCTGGTAACTGCGCCAGGCATTGGGATCTTTGCTCACCGCTTTGTTCAAATTTTCAATGGCCAACCGACGGTTTTCCGGGGATTTCTCGTCTTGGAGAAAGTAGGATTCCCCGGTTCTGGCGTAAGCCTCGGCAAAATTGGAATCTCGATTTAAAAGATCAGCAAATTTATTCCTGGCGTCTGTAAACTTGGATTCATTCAAAAGTGCAATCCCATCGTTCAAGAGTTGCCTACGTGCCCGCTCTTCGGCGTTCATTTTTTCCATGGCGGCTTTTTCCAAGGCCAATCTCTCGGTTTCGGCTCTCATCTGAGCCGCCTTTCTCCGGGCCTCTTCTTCCTGGGCTTCCCTGGCTAAGGCTTTGGGATCGGGGGTTTGGACGGTCTGAGTTTGGGAAGTGGAGGATTTTAAGTTGGAAGAAATGGACTGGAGACTGCTGGTGAGCTTGTCCTGGGAACTGGATAAAGCATTTAGCTCTTCCTGTCGGCGGCGCTCTTCATACTCTCGCTTCGTTTGAATGATCCGGTCACTCAAATCCCTGGCATCGGAATCCTCAGCATTTTCAATCAAAAGTTGATCCAGAAGATCCAAGGCTCTTTGATACTCCTGTTGAGTTTCATAGGCTTGAGCTCTTTTGAGAATATTATCTCTTTTATTATTGGTATTAGTCTCGCCCTTCGGCCAAAAAAGCACGCCTAAGGCTATCAATAAAACTATCCCAGCCCCTGCAGCCACAAGGATTCTTTTATCCATTTTTCTCTCCTATGAACTTATTTTAATTTATTCAATCCGCAAGAGGAACGTCTTCTTCCGCAGTTTCCACGCCCTTATCACCGGCTTTTAAGGTTTTTGTTTCATCGTTCACGTTCCCCAGACTCGCTCTGATTTTAGCTAAAAGTTCTTCCCGGAGCTTTTGTTCTTCTGCGAGCCTTTCCTGTTCTTTCGCCAGAGCCTCTGCCTGGGATTTAGCTGTTTCCTCGGCTAATTTTTCAGCTTGGACTCGGGCTTCTTCCTCTAATTTGGCCTGGGCTTCTGCCAGGGCTTTTTCCTGGGCGGCTTTGGCCAGCTGAGTCGCCGCATCCAGAGCCTTTTGATCCTCTTCTGCCTGCACTTGGGTGGCTAAGAGTCCTAAGATCTGGTTAATTTTATCCTTTTGATCGTGAGTTGGGTTAATGGTCAGGAGTTTTTTATAGTCCGCCATGGCTTGGGAATATTTTTTATCCTGAAGTCGGCTATTCCCCCTATTCAATAAGGCCCCTTGGTGTAGCGGTTCTAAACCCAGCACCTGGGAATAAGATTCTTCAGCGCCTAAGGGATTTTCCATTTTCTGGTATAATAAACCCGTATTATACAGAAATCTAACCTCGTCCAAGCCTTTCATCCCCGCACCGCTTTGAAAGCATTTGAGAGCTTGGGAGTTTTTCCCCAGGGCTGTATAAGCCAGTCCCAGATAGAGATAAATTTTTTCTGTGGGAGGACCTTGTACCAAGGCTGCTTCGAGAAAAGTAGCCGCATCCTGGGGTTTATCCGCCAGCAGGAGCTCCTGAGCCCTCTCCAAAAAGGAAGGAGCAGGGTAAATATTCCCGAAAACCAGGATAAAAAAGAGAAAAGTTAGGTATTTTTTCCTCATGGGAGCTCTCCTGTTTGACAGTAACCACGTAAAATAATAACATAACATTATAATTATACCTCGGAAATAGGAGATCAGCTTTCCATGCCACTTCCAATTTTAATTTCCATAGTTGTCATACTGGCGGGAGCGATGGTGGCAGGCTTGGTAATCATGCTTCGGGCTATGCTTTTACCTAAACAAATTTCTCAATTAAAAGAACTGATAAAAACCAATAGAAGCTCCTTAGCAATAAAGATTGCCAAAGGAATGCTGGCTAAGGATCCCCGGAATTTTGAGGCCCATTATTTCCTTGGCCTGGCTTATTTAGCCGAAGCAAAAGCGGAGCTGGCCTTGATGGAGATGAAAACCGTCAATCAAATCAGTATGTTCTCCCACCTCGTCCCGGAAACAGAATTTAGGAAAAAAATGGCCGAGCTTTTTAGGCGATTTGAAAATGATGAAGAAGCTCTAAAGGAATATGTTCTTCTGACAAACATTGATCCCCAGGATCCGGAAAACTTCTACAACTGCGGTTTGATATTTGAAGAACGGGGAAAGGCCGACCAGGCCGTGAAATTCTACAAAAAAACACTGGAACTCGATCCCCGGCATTCCAATACCCATATTCACCTGGGTCTCTTGCTTTTCAGGGCAAAAAGAATCCCGGAAGCCAAGGCAGAACTGGAAATTGCCCTGAGATTGAACCCGGAAAACTACCAGGCCAATTATTACCTGGGAAAAATTCTAAAGGATAACCAAGATTTTAACGGTGCTCTTCTGGCTTTTGAAAGGGCCGTCAAGGATCCCGAGTTAAAACTTAAGGCTTTGGTGGAACGGGGAAGCTGTTTCATGAGTCAAAAAAACTACGATAGGGCCCAGTTGGAACTGGAACGGGCTATTAAACTTTCCACCAACGATAGCGACAATGAAACACTGTTTGCCCGGTATTTCTTAGCCCTCTGTTATGAAAAAGGCCGTTTTATCGATAAGGCCGTGGGGGAATGGGAAAAGATTTACGCCAAAAAGCCCACCTTTAAGGATGTGGCGGAAAAACTCTCTGCCTACCAGGATCTTCGGGTGGATGACCATATGAAGGATTATATTACCAGTTCCAAACAAGAGTTTTTGGAAATTTGTACCAAAATCACCAACGCCATGGGGTTTAACGTGAGGGACTCCAAGGAAGTTCCCAATGGGGTGGAAATGGTGTCCATGGAAAACGAAAGTGATAAATGGCGGAATGTGAAAAAGATGCCCAAACTTATGCTATTCCTGAGGGTTTCCAACCAGATTGAGGAAGCAACCGTAAGAGCCCTAGCGGAGGAAGCAAAAAAAATAAATGCTGCAAGGGCCATGGCGATCACCAACACCACCTTCCATCGAAATGCCATCAGCTATGCGGAGACCAGACCCATGGATCTGATTGGAAAAGACCAGCTCCAGGAACTACTAAAAAAAATCGATCTCACCAGTGACACAACCAAAAGATGAAAATATTAGCCGTAGCCGACCATATCGATCCCCTGGTGTATTCCAGTCTTATTAAAACCCGGTTCAAGGACGTGGATGTGATCCTTGGGGCCGGGGATCTTCCCTTAGAATACTATAGCTACATTGTATCCACTCTAAATAAGCCCCTTCTTTTCGTGTTTGGCAATCATAATCTCAATCGCTATGATGAAATCCGCCATCGAAAAATCACCGATCCCCGGACCTGGGAGGAGAACGTGAAATTGGAAAACTCCCTGGGTGCGGTCTTTATCGGGGGACAGACTTACCGGGTGGGAAAAACCCTCTTTGCGGGGATGGGGGGATGTATGAAGTATAATGACGGGGAAAACCAGTACACGGAGTTTCAAATGTTTTGGAAGCTTGTGGCCATGATTCCCCGGCTTCTTTTAAATAAACTCAGGTTTGGGCGGTACCTGGATGTCTTTCTGACCCACGCTTCTCCCCGGGGTGTGGGAGATAAGTCCGATCTCTGTCACCTGGGATTTAAGAACTTTCATTGGTTTCTTCGGTTTTTTAAACCTGCTTACTTGGTCCATGGACACATTCATCTCTACGATTTGAACGAAAGCCGGTCTCGTTTATATGATCAAACCGTGGTAATTAATGCCTACGATCATATCGTGATTGATCTGGAAGACAGGAAGTAAACCCCATGGATTTTCTTTCAGCCCAAGCCTCCGACGATTTCAATAAAGCCCGAGCCAGGGAAATGATAAGCCGGATCATAAATCTTCTTCGGCCTCAAACCAATAAACTGCTTTCCTTGAGTGAAATAAAATCCTTGATCCGGCCTAAAGGGGAGAGGTATCGGGGGATGCAATCGGTGCCGGTGTCCCAGATTGTAGGCAGTGAAGGACGGTACAGGGATTTTAATAAGGCCTTTCTCCCCCGGTTTGAATACATGCGCCAGAGATGGGAAAGCGTGGATAAGGCTCACCTGCAGGACATTATTCTTCCACCTATCAAACTCTATCAAGTGGGTGATGTCTATTTTGTTCGTGATGGTAATAACCGGGTAAGCGTGGCCATGGCCCAGGGGGTAGGTGCCATCGATGCGGAAGTCGTAGAACTTACCAGCGAATTCCCAGTGCGCCCAGGGATGGACAGGGAAGAAATCACCAAAGAGCTTTTAAAGTATGAAAGACAGAGATTTATCCTCCAAACCCACTTGGATACGGTCATCCCCATGACAGATTTGGAGTTCACTTCCCCGGGACGGTACGATGAGGTGATCAACCACATCATGGTTCACAAATATTATATAAACCAAGGACGGCCGGGAGAGATCAGTTTTCAGGATTCAGCCATATCCTGGTTCAACCATATTTTTAAACCCATCATGGATTCCATCTCCTTGGATGGGATTATCGCTCGATTCCCCGGACGGACCAAAGCTGACCTTTATATGTGGATCAGCCAACACTGGGACAGCCTCAAGCATAAATATGGGGAGAAAGTTTCCATGTCCGATGCGGTGAAAGACTTTAGCAACCGCTTTGGAAAAAGTCTTTGGGAACAATTCCTAGGTCTGTTTAAGCGTTAAATACTGGTTCCGGCGGAGTCCAAGGCCACCCCCCCCAGAAATTCCCGCACTTCCTTAATCGTTCCCAGGCTCAAGGCCTTTTCAGCGATGACCAAACACTCCCGATAGGAGTAGGATTCCACCACTTTTTGGACCTGGGGTATGAGCTTGGGATTGACGGAAAGTTTCTTGAGACCTGCTCCAATGAGAAACGGTATGAGGGTGGGATCCGAGGCCAATTCCCCACAAATGGAAACCGAGGTGTCATGGTTGATGGCCGCCCGGATCACCCGCTGAAGGGCTCTCAAGACCGCCGGATGTTGGGCGATATAGAGTGCCGAAACCGCTTCGTTGGTTCTATCCACGCCCAAGAGGTATTGCACCAGGTCATTGGACCCTACAGAAAGAAAATCCGCCTCCCGGGCGAGTTCGTTGGCTACTTCCACCGCACTGGGAAGTTCCACCATGGCACCGATCAAGGGATGATGATTGTGGGGAATCTTCTCTTTTTTCAACTGCTGCTGGCAAATCTCCACTTCTGTCTTGGCTTCACGAAAATCGTCTAAGGAACTGATTAAGGGAAACATGATTCTCAATTCCCGTTCTGTACCTGCCCGGAGCATGGCCCTGAGCTGGTTATGAAATATATCTTTGTTCTTCAAGGAAAATCTTATGGCCCGAAGACCCAGGAAAGGATTGCTTTCTGCCCCTTGCGGAAGGTAAGAAAGAACCTTATCGCCCCCCACATCCAAGGTTCGTAGTACCACCTCTTTTCCTTCCATCTCATCAAGAATCTTTCGATACACCACAAACTGCTCTTCTTCACTGGGGAAATTATTTCGGATGATGAAAGGAAATTCACTCCGGTACAGGCCGATACCCGCTGCCTGGAGTTTTTTTGCCACCCGCAGGTCGGAAAGAAGGTTGATGTTTGCGAGGATGAGGATTTCCACACCGTCCTTGGTTAAGGTTCGAGACCGAACACCGGAATCCTCCGTTCCGGAAGTACTGTGGCCAGCTTTTAAACTGACGTATTGCTCTTCAATAATTTTATTAGGATTAATAAAAACGTTTCCCTGGTACCCATCCAATATCAAACTATCTTGATCTCGAATTTGGATAAATTCCTCATCGTCGGAGAAGACCACGGGGATACCCAAGGAACGGGCTAGAATGGTCACATGGGCACTCGCCCCAGCTCCGAAAAGTAGGAGCCCTTCCGCATTCTGAGCGGATATTTTAATGAGTTCAGAAGGAAGTAATTCTTGGGCGACCACAATCTGACCGGAATAATTTCCATCCTGAACTTCATCGGTATTCAAGTTTCTTAAAAGTCTGTGTCCCAGATCCTTCACATCCTGAACTTTTTCTGCCAGTCGGGGATTTTTACTGGCGGAGAGGATTTGAACGTATTGATTGACCACCAAAACCACCGCATCCGCGGGCGCCATCCCCTCTTGGATTTTCGTGCGCATGGTACCGGAAAAGCCGCTGTCCTGGAGCATGAGCAGATGGGTAGAAAAAATCAGACTCGCCACATCGGCAAATTTGCTCTCCATTTCTTTCTGGAGATCTTCCAACTGCTTTTCGGAATTATCCAAGGCGACCTGGAAGTCCTCCAGGGTGGTTTTATACGTAGCCGTTTCCGTACTCAAAGCATGAGCCTCTTCCGCCACCCGCCCGAGAACCACCGCCTTACCCAAGGCTATCCCTTCACTGGCCCCCCTGCCCTTGAAAAACTCTTTTCTAATCTGGGTTTTGGGCTTTTCCTGGGGGACTGCGGTATTTTTTCTATCCCGAATTTCCATGAGCAGTTTGGCGTTTTCCAAAGTAGCTGCCAACTGGGAACCAATGGCTTTTAAAGCCTTCACATCCTGTTCATCAAAAAAATCTTTCTTTTTATGATGCACCACCAACACACCAATTTTATCCTGTCCCCGCAAAATGGGCACAGCCAAGATAGCGTTAAAATTCTCCTCTTTGAGATTGGGGATAAATTTGAACTGCGAATTGGCACGGCTGTCATGAATGAGAATGGACCTCTGTTCTTGAAAAGCCAAGCCGGTTATCCCCTCTCCGGGTTTTAGTTTCACCAGATCCTGGGCTTCTTCCGACAACCCCACGGTGGATTTTAAAACCAGATCCCCGGTGGCTTCATCAAAAAGAAATACGGAGCAGGCATCGGAATGCATATGTTTTTGAAGGGTAACGACAACTTTTTTTAAAAACTCTCCCACGTTGGACGAATTTTTAAATAGACCGGTGAGTTCGCCAATGTCGCAGATCATTTCCACTGAGTTCTTTTTCATAGGTCATTCCCCTCTCAAATTAAGGCCGATAGCTTTTCCCGGATAAACAAGGACTTGTCCTTCAATCCCACGGCCTTGGTTTCTAAAACTAGGGCGTTGGGTTTATTCGCTGCAGGTCGTACTTTTCCTGATGATAGTTTAATCATTCTCATGGCCTTATCAAAGGGGAAATCCTTCATTAGTCCAAATTCCACCGTACAAAGTCCGGCGCGCTCCCTCAGGGAAATAACTTTCAGCTTCCGGCAGAGAATCCGAATTTCCGCCAAGGAAAGAAGACTTAAAACTTCTTCCGGCAAGGGCCCAAACCGATCGCCGATTTCCCTGTAGACCCGGTCTAAATCATCATCGTCCACCACGGAAGAAATCTTTTTGTAAACTTCCATTTTCTCTGCGGGATCGGTGATATAGGAATCGGGAATAAATCCGGAATATTCCAATTCCAAATAGATTTCTTCCTGCTGGTCCCTTTCCACTCCCTGACGGGAGGCCACAGCTTCGTCCAGAAGCCGCAGGTACATATCAAAGCCCACAGCCATGATATCTCCACTTTGTTCCGCACCCAAAAGATTTCCCGCTCCCCGGACTTCCAAATCCTTCATGGCAATTTTGAACCCGGAACCCAATTCCGTAAAGTCCGAGATGATCTGCAGACGGCGCATGGCCAATTCAGTCAATGCCCTTTCTTTGGGATAAAACAGGTAGGCATAGGCCAGTTTGCCGCTGCGCCCTACCCGGCCCCTGAGCTGGTAAAGCTGGCTGATGCCGTACATATCCGCCCGGTCAATGATGATGGTATTCACATTGGGAATGTCGATTCCGTTTTCGATAATCGTGGTGGAGACCAAAACATGGAAGGCCCCGTGGATAAACCGGTGCATCACATCTTCCAGGTCCTTCGGATCCATCTGCCCGTGGGCGGTTTCCACCAGGAGCTCCGGCACCAAATTCTGTAAAAACAGCTGAACATTTTCCAGGCTTTCTACCCGGTTGTGGAGGAAGAAAATCTGCCCCCCCCGTTCCACTTCCCTCCGGATGGCCCCGGTGATGGTCTGGTCGTTGAATTCGCTGATGAAAGTTTCAATGGGCTGGCGGTTTCGCGGGGCCGTGCGAAGTACGGACATATCGCGGATTTTTAATAAGGACATGTGGAGGGTTCGGGGAATAGGTGTGGCGGACATGGCCAAGGAGTCGATGGAGTTTTTGATCTCCTTCATCCTTTCCTTATCCTTCACACCGAAGCGCTGCTCCTCGTCTATGATCATCAGGCCTAAATTTTTAAATTTCACGTCTTTTTGGATGATCCTGTGGGTTCCGATCACCAAGTCCAATTCCCCGGCCTCCAGCTGGGCTAAAACCTGCTTCTGCACCTTGGGTTCCACAAACCGGCTGAGCATCCCCATCCGCACGGGAAACCGTTTAAACCGCTCCGCAAAATTTTCATAATGCTGCTCTGCCAAAATGGTGGTGGGAGCCAAAAAGGCCACTTGTTTCCCCCCGGTCACCGCTTTAAATGCAGCCCTCATGGCCACCTCGGTTTTGCCATACCCCACATCCCCGCAGATGAGCCGGTCCATGGGTTTAGCAGATTCCATATCCAGCTTCACATCCTCTATGGCCCGCATCTGGTCTTCGGTTTCCTGGTAGGGAAAGGCCGCCTCGAAGGAGAGCTGCCATTCATTGTCCGGAGGGAAGGCAAAACCCACGGCCTCCCGGCGGCGGGCGTACAGGGCCACTAACCGATCCGCCAGATCTTCCACGCTCTTTTTAGCTTGGGACTTTTTCTTTTCCCAGGACTTTCCGCCCAGGACATCCAGCCGGGGAACCCGGCCTTCGGGGCCGATATACCTTTGGACCAGATTGACCTGTTCAATGGGAACAAAGACCATTTCCGAGTCGGCGTATTCCAGGGAAATATAATCCCTTTCGTTTCCCGCCACCCGCATCCTGTCGATGCCTTTAAACTTTCCAATCCCATAATTGATGTGGACGACGAAATCCCCGGGAGACAGGTCCACAAAACTCTCGATCACCTGGGAGGCAGCTTTTTTTAGACTGGAAGGAGCCTTTTTCCGGCGGCCGAAAATCTCGTTTTCTGCAATCACGAGAATTTTTTGATCCGGAAGTCCAAATCCGGTGCGGATGCCGTGGGGGACCACTTTTACCGCGGGGTTTTGAAGGAGGTACTCAATTCGCTTAGCCTGGGTATCGCTCTCGGCGAAAATCCACACCTTATACCCATATTGCAGGGCATCGGAAATTTCATCCTTAAAAAAATTGATATTCCCTAAAAAGGAACGGGCAGAATCGCAGACTAATTTATACCGCTGGGTCTCTTCCTTTCTAAGGTTGGGAAATCTAACCAGGTTTTTATACCCTGCAATAAAACTGCCGGGATCCGTGAGCAAGGCCTCCGGTGGGGGCACTAAAAGTTTTTGGTACTTAGCCTTTTTATACAGTTCCCCGTACTCCTCTGGAACTGTTCTCAGGGTATCCATTACCCGGTCATACTCTGGTATAAAGACCACGGCTTCAGGCCCCATCCAATCCCAAAAATTTGAACTGCGGGGATAACCCAGGGGATAAAATAATTCCTCGCCCCTAAAACTCTGGTAATCTTCCGTGGCGGCGGCTAAACCCAGGGCGGCATCTTCGGGAATCCACTGTTTCATCCGCCCCGCCATCCGGTCCAGGGAATCCCTGTCCCATATCCATTCCCGGGCCGGATAAATGAGAACTTCCCCCAGGGATCCTGTGGAATTCTGATTAATGGGGTCAAAATTCTTTATATCTTCTATTTTATCAAAATCAAAAATGAGCCGGCAGGCTTCATCTTCCCCAGGAAGGAAAATATCTAAAACCTCACCCCTGAGGGCAAATTCCCCGGGAACCGTGACCCGTGGGACCCGCAAGTACCCCAACTCTCCCAACCGGGAGGAAGTTTTTGTTAAATTTATCTGGTTTCCTTTGGTCAACCGCAGAAGTTTAGAAGAAAAATCCTCCGGATGGGGCAAGGAAAAAAGAAGGGACTTTACACTGGCAACGACTAAGGGCTTGCTTTGTAAAACGGCGGTGAGGACCTGGGAACGTTGACCGAAGGTCCGGGCATTGGGACTGATCCCTTGGTATATTAAGGTTCCCCAGGAAGGAAAACGCAGGGGTGTCAGACCTAAACTCTCCAAGTCCGAGGCCACTTCTTCCGCTTCCTGGTCCGTGGGAACGATTACCAGCCGGGTATTGTCCACCCGTTCTAAAAGAAAAGAAAGGATAAAAGAGAGAAAAGTTCCGTGGGGACCTTCCACATCCAAGGGGAGTTGGCGCTTTTTGACCGCTTCCACCAGGGATGTATAGGTTTTATTTCCCTTTAAAGCCCCGGCAAGTTCATTCTGTAATAAGGTTATCATAAATTATTCCGAAAATAGAGGTTAAACGGAGAGATTGTTTTGAAAAAGTATTTAATGACCCTTGGATTCATCTTTGCTTCTCTCAATGCACTCCCTGCAGCAGAGAGTGTGGAATTTTCCATCAGATTTTTTGATAAAAAAATATATTATCCCGACACACCGGTACAAATCCAGGTTTCCATTCGAAACAGTACGGACGAACCCTACCGTTTCAGAGCCGCTGATAATAAAGTTTTCAATCTTAAGTTCCAAATACAGACTGCAGAAAAAGCAGGAATTGCCTTGGAAGATGCTGAGGAATTTAATAGAGAATACTATAATAATCAACCCGAACTCTATAGGGAGCTCTCTCTGAATCCCGGGGAAGAGTACAGCTTTGTGGTGGAATCTTTAAATAATTTTGTGGATGTGACCAAACCGGGGCTCTACTCCCTCTCGGCCGATTTCTTCCCGGATTTAAAAACTCCTAAAATTGGAACACCCGGAAGAATAATTCAGTCCAACACCCTCTCTCTTATGGTCCGGCCTCGAATTGAAACCATTCCGGAATACACCTACCGCATCCAAGAGGAGACTGGGAACAGGCTCAGCGGAGAATCCGTCCCCCCGGATGAGGTCATCCGCAGGACCATCGAAGCCCGGATGGAAAATCACAAGGAAAAGTTCTTCCTCTACCTGGATTTGGAAAAAATCATGCGTCGGGATCCGGACGTGGATGCGGAGTGGCGCCGCAGGGATGATACCCGGCGTACCCTTATGGTGACCAGCTACCGGGAGAAACTCTGGACTAGCCAGCAGGATTTTAGAGTTCCCAATGAATTTACCATCATGAGTACCAGCTACACAGGAGCTACCGTGAGTGCACCGGCCACAGGACTGGTCATTGCCCAGCTCAAATACGATGAAGGGGCCTTTTTTCAAAAGAAACAGTATACCTTCAGCCTTTTCAAAAAAAATAATATCTGGATGATCCAAGATTATCGTGTGATTAATTTAGACCGGCAGGTGAAAGCCAGGACGGGATTTTGAAATGATTCTTCAATTTGTCAGTGCCGACAATCTTTTGGCCAAGGGATTAAAAGACCTTCTGAGGTCCCTGGGAATTAGTCTGGTACATTACACCGACCCCATCAAAGCCATGGATAATTTAAGAGAAACAGGGCCGAAAATTATCCTCTACTCCCTCCAGGACTTTCCACGGCACTGGAAAATTATGATGAGGTTTCTCAAGGAAGACCTGGGAAAATCCCAAGTGATATTTATTCTTTTCAGTAGGGAAAAACCCGATGTGGAAGAAGCGGATAAAGCGGTCTTCCTAGGGGTCAATGCCTTGATCCAATATCAAGGGAATGCGGAATCCTTAGCCAGGCAGGTGAAAGATATTTATGCCAGGTACGGGGCTTTTGAGAATGATGGTGAGCCAGTCTACCTCTGGGAAACCGGAGATACTCCCCTGGGATTTCTATTCCGCCATCCAATTCAGCAATTCCTCATCCCAGGTAGACTTACACGCCTGGAAAAGTTACATGGAGTTTTTAAACCAGAAAATAGATTGGATATTCTTCAGTTGGAAGCCGGTCAGACACTGACAAATTGCAGCCTTTTTATTGAAAATCAATCGGTATTTTTAGACTGCCTTATTCTATCCAATACGGGTCAGTTACTGCTGGAGTTTCAAAATCCCTGTGAAAAAACCTGCGAAGCTATTGGGTCTAAACTCCGGGGTCTAGCCTTAACTTGAGCATGGAAATATCCCGGTTTTTAGGCGCCTGTTCCTAAACCTTTTTATTAAATAACCGATTCATTTAAAGAGACCTTTTTGGGAGGGGCTTAATGGTAAACAACAAGGGACTAATTTCCCTATTTATTTTTTCAATATTTCTAAATAGCAACCTCGGGGCTCAGGAATTTCACAAAGTAGAGCCCAATCAGACTCTCTATTCCATAGCCCGGTTGTATCAAATTACTTTGGCAGATCTCATGAGTTGGAACACTCTTAAGGATGCCCGGATCAGACCGGGACAAGTATTGGTGATCAAACCTGCTTTTAACTTGAACTTGGGTTCCGTGGGGGATACTTACGTGGTGCAGAATGGGGATACCCTGGAATCCTTGGCAGCCCGTTTTTCCTTACCAAAAGAAGATCTTGTGGAATTTAATAATCTAAGTACTGACAAACTTACTTCAGGTCAAAGGTTAGCAGTCCGAAGGCCCCGCCCCGTGGAAATCTACACAGTGCAAGCCGGAGACAGTCTTCTAGGCCTTTCTGGGCGGTACAGCTTATCCCTGGAAGAACTTCGCATCATTAACCAGTTAAATGGAGACAGTCTCCAGGTGGGACAAAGCCTTCGAGTTACCAGACCTTCCAATCCACCCCTCACCCATAAAGTGGAGAATATGGATTCTTTAACGGGTCTGGCCCTGCTTTATGGAATGGATAAGTCCGCTCTGGTGCGGATTAATAATCTTTCCGGAGAAACCATCTATCCCGGTCAGGTATTAAAACTCAAGGAATACGCCAGTGCAGATTTACGGGTAGGATTACCACCGGTCATAAACTCCCAGCCCACCATTGCCCCGCCAACCCCCGCACCAGCATCAACCCACCAAGTCGTAACCGGTGACACCCTCTACGGCTTGAGCCGAAAATATTCAATACCCGTGGCAGATTTGATCAAATGGAATAACCTGCACAGCAACACCCTTAAAGTGGGACAATTTCTGAACCTAAAAAAGGATGATGTTATCTCAGTGGCGCCCCCAGTGGTGACCACACCAGCACCTGTACGATCCCAGACCACCCCCGTGGAAACTCTTCCCGCCGCCCGGCCTAGGGCTAATGGAGAAAATCTAACCTGGGAGCCATTTGTGGTCCTGGATAAGGATATTCCCCTTTTTGAATGGAATAATGATTTTTATTACTGGACTCACCCCGGACAAACGACTCAACCCAACCGGGGGTATTACGAAAACCAGTGGAACTCTCCCCTGGCCTCTTACCAAAAAGCAAAAAAACTTTGGGAAGGTTTTGAAACACTTTTAGAAAAAAGAACCCCTAAAAGCACCCAATTGAAAGGTATCACCATAGTTTTAGATCCCGGTCATGGGGGACTGGATCCTGGGGCCATCGTCAAATCCACCGATGGTTTGGGGGATACCTTGTACATCACCGAAGACGAGTATGTTTATGATATAGCTCTTCGAATGGTTCCCCTTTTAAAAGAACATGGGGCCCAGGTACAGCTTACCATTTTGTCCCCCAATCACTTGGTTCGAGACACGACCCCCGCAAGCCGTACTTTAATTCATGAAAAAAACGAAATCTACAACTCTCTGGCAAAAAATAGAACCAATGCCCTGGAAGATTGGCCCGTGGGAGGAACCCGAGGCCTGGAAAGACGGGCTGAAGTCGCCCAAGAATTGTTCACCCATCTGGGAGGGGAACAGGTTTTTATCAGTCTCCATGCGGATAATTCCCCAGGAACCCCCAGGGCTGCCGGGGTCTTATTCCAAGAGTCCACAGGATCTAAAGAAGTGACCGCCAGTCGGTTTGCCCAAATATTAGCGGACAATCTGGGACCGGGGGCCTATACAAAACCCAGGGATCTGGGGGTCCTGAGGAACAATGGCGCCCCTAACAAGGTTTTAGTGGAAGTGAGAAATGTAGCCTACCAAGAACACGCCTGGGCCCTACGATTTGCCAATTCCCGTCAAATGGACGCCCAGAATCTGGTAAATGGGATCCTAGCCTTCTACAAGACCCGGTGACCTTCCCGGACCAGGAGATCGTGGGATCGTTGATAATCCTGGTCCTTCACAAAAAGGTAATCCGTATTAAAGGTCGAAACGGCGATCACAGAGATGCCCCCGTCGGCCAAGGGCTGAGTCAGGGATGCCAGGATTCCTATCTGGGAAAAGGAAAGGATTCCTGCCACTTTTAATCCCACCCAATCGGTTTCGATGATGGCATGATCTGGAAGCTCATCATCCAGACATAGAAAGGATATTTCATCCGGGGTCCGGGTGAGAGAATAAAACTCCCTTCCCTGGAGGAGAACCCCGGGATCGGGATTTCCAGCCAGGCGACACACGGCGTAGGTTCCCGGTAATCTTTCCAAAGTTTGGAACCGACCTGGTTGAATCACTTCTTCAATGACTGAGGTTCCTTCCTTCAGGGATCCGGTATTTAAAATCCAGCTTTCATAGAGCCTGAGGCGACCATCAGGAAGAATCTCAGGACGGGAAGTACACTGGCCGGCTTTGATCTCCCCTTTTTTTGTCATATGGTGATAGGCCATAAAAAGAGTGCCGTCGGATTCCACCCGGGCTAACTGGAGG
>CAZUXL010000051.1:10925-23064 GCA_964624355.1 uncultured Spirochaetales bacterium | reverse complement strand
GGAGGGGATTTTTCAAAGTTGAAAATGGTGAATATGGGATCCATGGACTACTTTGCAGCGGTGAAAAGTTCCGTGGACTTCGCTTGGATTTTTGAGGGATGGACCGGGGTGGAAGCCAAACTCCGGGGAGAGAACTTGAATTACATAGACCTGGGAAAAAGCGATCCACAATTAAATTACTACACCCCGGTCATTGCCACCCGGGGTAAGTGGAGCAAGGAAAATCCTGAGATTGCTAAAAAGTTTTTAAGAGCTCTGAGTAAGGGGTATGAATATGCCAGTCAAAATCCCCAGTTATCCGCAGCCATCCTTTTGAAAGCCACACCGGAATTGTCTCCCGAGCTGGTAAAAGCCAGTCAAGATTTTCTCAGTCCCCGGTATAAATCTGAAAACTCCCCTTGGGGAACCATGTCTTTGGACCGATGGACCGGGTTTACCACCTGGCTAACGACTCGAAATTTATTGGAAACCCCTAAAGATCCATCCTTACTATTCACCAATGAATACCTGCCTTAAATTAGACCGGGTAGGCATGAGCTACCCGGGGCTTCCGGTTTTATCCCCCCTGGATTTGGATTTCCCCCGGGGAATGATCACCAGTGTGGTAGGTCCTTCCGGTTGTGGAAAATCCACCCTCTTGAAAATATCCGGAGGTCTCATCACCCCCTCGGAAGGCCGGGTAATCTACCAAGGAAACGAAATCACGGGAAAGCCCCAAGGTTTTGGGCTGATGAATCAAAAAGACCTCTTACTCCCCTGGTTACCCCTGTGGAAAAATGTGGGGCTTCCCCTAAAAATCCAAGGACTAAGTTGGAAATCGGCTGCAGAGCGGGTGGATAAACTGCTGATGGAATTTGGCCTGGGGGATTTTAGGGAATATTATCCCCATCAGCTTTCTGGGGGAATGCGCCAGAGGGGTGCGTTCATTCGAGCCTACCTCTCCAATCCCCAGGTACTCCTGCTGGATGAACCCTTTGCGGCTTTGGATGCCCTGACGCGAAAGGATCTTCAATTTTGGCTCCATGAAGCCTGGAGAACCCATGGGTCTTCCATTATTCTGGTAACCCACTCCTTGGAAGAGGCCTTGGTACTTTCCCACCGGGTCGTAGTTCTCACAGGTATTCCCGGGGAAATACAGGCCATTCATGACCTGGATTTTGCCTCGGAAGATCTGAGATCTAAAACCTTGCATCCATCCTATTTGAAGGAGTACCAAGAGCTGGAGGCTTCCCTTTTTGCCGGTTCCAGACTTGACCCCCATCGTGAGCTAAGGGTATGAACACCTATGGAATTAAATGAATATCAGACCAGAGCCCTCGGGACTGCGGTCTATAAAAACTGGGACCAGCAGTTGGTCTGTACAACCCTCGGACTCTCCGGTGAAGCCGGTGAAGTGGCTGAAAAGGTAAAAAAACTCATTCGAGATCAAGATTCAGTGGTTACAGAAGAATTTAAAGAGGGTGTGAAAAAAGAATTGGGTGATGTGCTTTGGTATTTATCCACCCTAAGCCACACCTTAGGGTTTACATTGGAAGAGGTGGCAAATTTAAACTTGGAAAAATTAGCCAGCCGAAAAACCCGGGGAGTTCTTCACGGGAATGGGGACCATCGTTAAGATCTAGCATTTTGAATGGACCCCAAGTTTTCCAGATCTTCTTAACGCAAAAACTTTCCTTTTTTTGAGGATCAATGATAACCCTTCCCAGCGTGAATCTTTGGGCGTCTTCAGCTAAACACATCGGGGGAAATGGGGATCCTCAACCCTGTCCCCTGGTTCTATAAACACCGCTGGAGGCAGGGCTTTTTTATCCATTAAAGGATTAAACCCGGAACTTTAAGGTCTTAACACCCAGATCTTCCCTATTTTTTGCCTTTAGAAGCTCCTCTGTCCATTCGGTTTTACCAATAAGTCTTGCTAGCTCCGCTAATTTTCGCAGGTGCATCTCAGGTCCCTCAGCAAGGGGAGATATCAAGACCACCAGAATCTTCACGGGACCGGAAACATCAGGAATTTGCCACCCCTGGGAATTGACGCCCCAGTAAACAGAAAAATCATCCACTATGTTTAAATGAGCATGAACCAAAACGACCCCTGGCTTCAGTTCCACCGGTTGGGTAAGTACCGTCTCATTGAGAAGTAAGGTGGTTTTTTCCAAAGTTTCCCCATAAAAATCGATAAGTAGAAGTTGTCTCAATGCATCCATTATGGAGGTGTCTTCCATGTGAAGAATCACCTTAGGAATTTCTTCCGAAACCCCAGTTTGGAAATATTCGTCCCCCGAAGTTTCCGCTTCCAGGGGATTATCACCCCCTTCCCGGGGATAAATAACTAAAAAAGGATGATTGGGAAACGCCTGGGCGACCTGCCGAGGACACCGATCCAGGGAAGGCTGCCAAGCTAATTGGTTCTGTCGAAGGCTGAATAAAACCAAGCCGTCTTGAAGTCCCAACCTGGTTTTCCACCGATCCAAAAGAGTTTTCCAATCATTCAATATTTCGAAACTCCTTTCTCCCGGGGTCTTCCAGATCCGCAGCCGGTTTTCCAGATGATTAACTGTATTTTCCAACCCGTAAAAGGTGAATTGACACCCTAAATTGGCCCCCAGCATGATCAAATCGGCCAAGGCCTGATCAAATCCCGGCTGAGTTTCGACCAGGGGTGGTAATCCGACTTGCAGGCGTTTGACGCCCATGAGGGTACCGGAGGATTTTAGAACAAATATTTCCAGACGACTGGTTTTCACCGTTTGATCCAGAACACTGCCAAAAATTGTCCGTTGCACCGAATACTGGCCGTTCCAACCTAGTATCATCAAAGAAATTCTCCGAGCCCTGGTGACCCGTGCCAAACCTGCGGTTATATTCACATCCAAGCTTGTTACAGGGACCACGGGAACCCCCAAGGCTACGGCTCTAGCCATGGCGGAGGTGAGCATTCTTTCTGCCTGAAGGACGGCTTTTTCAGAATCCGGTCCTTCTTGCACGACGATCACGGGAAAAAGCGGTTCAAGGTTTTCTTTGGGATGAAGGGCTAAGGAAAGCTCAACCAAATGGCTTGCGGTATCGGGATTCGACAGGCTCACCATAATTCTCTTTCCGCTTCCCTCTAAAACTTCGTTTCCTGTAGCCCCTTTTTGCATCAATTGTTTAGCAAAAAAGTTATTTACCCAGGGGCCTAAGAATCCCGAAACCACTAAAAGTATGAGACCGGGGCTTCCCATTTCCGGGAAGTATTTCAAAATAAGAATGAACATCACGGCCCCTAAAAGCCCGTGATAAGTGGTGAGAGAAGCCGCATAATAACTCTCTTCTTTATTAAAAGAGTACCATTGTCGAAGCACCACTGAGGCAATAATTGGCCCCAAAAATCCCGCAGATATCAAAAGACCGCCCCAGGCCCAAGGCTCCCACGAAACCAGGAGGCTTCGGGGATTTATACCCATTCCCAGCAAAAGCATGAGGGGGGGAATGATCAAATATTGAAGGGTTTTGTCAATTCGGATTTTTAAAACTGAGCCTGAGGGAATCAATCTTCCGGTGCCGAAAGCACCTAAGAAAACCCCAAAGACCAGGGGCCAGGTGGCCAAGGTCTGGCCTAACAGACCTAAACCCAAGGCACCCAAGAGCAAAAAAAAGGTCATCCAAGGCGCTTCTTCAGAGTATCGCCGTAAGATCGGCCTTAAAATCCAGGGATAAATGAAGGCGATCAGAACTACAGATACCACTCCCCCCAGAAGAAACAGGGGATCAGAAAGTTTGCCACTCGTAAAAAGAAGACCCATAACCCCCAAGCAAGGAATTATAAGGGTCTGTAAACTTACAGAGCCGGTGGAAAGGTGCCCTCCCCGGGATTGAATAAGGGTGGGCTGTTCAGATTCGGAAACAGGAACCAGGGACCGGGAAATACTTAAAAGCGCCAAGGCGACTACGGGTTCCCAGGAGAGTCCGGGAATAAAAACCGCCCCCAAGGCCAAGGAAAAAGTTATTCCCATACCAAACAAGGTAAATATGCTGACCGTGGTTTTCCTTTTTTTGGGAAGGGAATGGGCTGCTTCTAATCCCAAATAAAACCATATAAACCCCGTGGCCAGTTCAAAAAGAAAATTATTTTGACTGAAGGAACCAAAAACACCGAAGCCGCCGGGTCCAACAATTGCCCCCGTCAGTAGAACAATACCCAGGTAAAAACCTTTCAAAGTAGAACGAACCACTTCCAAAATGAATAATAAGCCCAGAAAGAGTATAAATATCACCTGGGGTGATGCGCCGGAGAATAAGATAGATTCCATAGGATAGATTCTACCTTCCCTTTGGGCTGGCGTCAAATATTTAAAGGCTTGCTGTAGCCGGTAGTTGATAAAAATGGTAAAACAGGTTTTTATCACTTAAGTGACTTTTTTAGTAAGGGTTACTTTTTATTGTGAGGGTAGAATTTATGGATGAACTTTGGGTAGGCATAGATGTGGGTTCCACCACAGTAAAGATTGCCATACTTGATCCCCACACCAGGGAAATGATCTATTCGGACTACCAGCGACACAATGCGGATCAAGGCACCCTGGTGGCTAAAATCCTGTCCGATGCCCATAACAGATTTCCCAATCATCAATTTCGCATCGCCTTCTGCGGTAGTGCCGGAGAACCCTACGCCCGGACCACGGGGAGCTTTTTTATTCAAGAAGTGGTGGCCAACACCATTGCCATCAAGGAAATGTTTCCCCAAGTTAGGGTGGCCATCGAACTTGGTGGACAAGACGCAAAAGTTATCTTTTTTCGCCAAGATGATAAAACCGGAAAGCTTCTAGCCTCTGATATGAGAATGAACGGCTCCTGCGCCGGGGGTACGGGAGCCTTTATTGATCAGATAGCGGAGCTCCTCAGTGTTCCTACGGAAGGGTTCAACGACCTGGCCAGCCAAGGAAAAACCCCCTATGAAATCTCCGGCCGCTGCGGAGTTTTTGCCAAAACTGATATTCAGCCCCTGCTGAATCAAGGGGTTCCCCCCGCAGACATCGCCCTGTCCAGCTTCCACGCCATTGCCAAACAAACAATTGGAGGCTTGGCCCAAGGAATGGAAATTAAACCACCGGTGATTTTTGAAGGGGGACCTTTAACCTTTAATCCCATGCTGGTGGAAGTGTTTAAACAAAGGCTTAATCTCACCCCGGACCAGATTGTGGTGCCTCGTAGACCGGAAATCATGGTTGCCATGGGTGCGGCATTAGCCACCTCCATTATGTACGGGGATCGTCCCAGTCTCTATAAAGGACGGGAAAATCTCACTCATGCAATAAAAGAAGCCCGGGATAATCAAAAGTTGGGAAAAGAAATATCACCTCTTTTCTTCCTCTCCCCAGAGGAAAAACAGGCTTTCATCACCCGGCATCCTGCGGAACAATGGACACCTGCCTTCGTCCCAGACCATAGTGTTTTAAAAGCTTATTTGGGAATTGATGGGGGATCCACCACCACAAAATTTGTTCTCATGGATGAGAAAGCCACTGTGGTGGACCGGTTTTACTCGGGTAATCAGGGAGATCCCCTGGAAGTTCTGAAAAAAGCCCTCCTGAATCTCAGGGAAAAGTACCACCAGAGGGGGATAAAATTGGAAATCCTCGGAGTGGGTACCACGGGGTACGCGGAGAATCTTTTCGCCCAGGCCCTCAAAGCGGACTTTCATACGGTGGAAACCGTAGCCCACGCCCGGGCTGCCACAGAAATCCGTCAGGATGTGAGTTTTATTTTAGACATCGGTGGCCAGGATATGAAGGCCATTTTCCTTAAAAAAGGTGTGGTAACGGGGATCGTCCTTAATGAGGCTTGTTCTGCCGGCTGCGGCAGCTTTTTAGAAACCTATGCCAAGAGTTTGAAAATCCCTGTAACCGAAATTGCCCCCCTGGCTTTCCAGGCCACGGAACCCTCCCGATTGGGTTCCCGGTGCACGGTTTTTATGAACTCCAGCATCATCACCGAACAAAAATCGGGAAAAACCCCAGGAGACATCATGGCCGGTCTCTGCCGGTCCGTGATCGAAAATGTTTTTACCAAAGTGGTCCGGGTGGCAAACCTGGATACCCTGGGTTCCACCATCCTCGTCCAAGGGGGAACTTTTAAAAATGACGCGGTTTTAAGATCATTTGAACAGTACTCAGGGAAAACCGTCATCCGCCCGCCCCTTCCCGGGGAAATGGGAGCCATAGGGGTCGCCTTACTCACCCGCTCCCACGTGGAAGCTCAAATCAAGGAAAAGGGAACCTACGAGTCCACAGCCCTATCCTTAAATGAATTGGAAAATTTTAGTTTTAAAAAAAATCCGGGACAAATCTGCCCCTTTTGCCCGAACAACTGTTCTCGTACCGTGGTCACTTTTAACGATGGGTCCCATTACATCACGGGAAACCGATGTGAAAAAGGGGAGATCCTGGGAGATCCCCGGGATCAGGAAACTCGGGATCGGGTCATAGAGGTCGCGCAAAAACAGGAGGGAGTTCCCGATCTGGTAAAACTCCACGCCAAACTTTTGGTAAAGGATTATCCGGTTAAAAATCTTGGGGTAAAACCAGGAATCACCATCGGTATCCCCAGAACCCTGGAATTTTGGGCTTCCTTGCCCTACTGGAAAGGGGTGTTTCGATCCTTAGGATTTGAGGTAAAGGTATCGCGAAAATCCTCCTATGCTCTGTTTGAGAAGGGATTGGTAAATATTCCCTCGGACACCGCCTGCTTTCCCGCAAAATTGGCCCACGGACACGTTCAAGATCTCATTTCCCAAAAAGTCGACCGGATATTTTTCCCCATGATGGTCCACGTCCCTGCGGAAAACCGTAAAACCAAGGCTACAAATATGTGTCCCCTGGTTCAAGGCTATCCCAATGTGATCGATAAATCCGATGAACCCACGGCACGGTACGGAATTCCCTTTGACTATCCCGTGTTCCACTGGAAAGAAGCCCGGCATAAGCGCAGGCAAACCATTCGTTATCTGAAAACCCTGGGAATTTCCTATTCTCTGGCCAGAAAGGCCTGGGAAGAAGGGGAAAAAGCCCAAAGGGCATTCCGCAAAGACCTGGAAAAAGCTGGTCAAGAGCTTCTTAAAGATATGGAAGGGAGCGGAAAATTTGCGGTGGTTTTGGCAGGACGGCCCTATCACTCCGATGAGCTCATCAATCATCACCTCGCAGGGCACTTTACATCCCAAGGGATCCCTGTCCTATCCTTGGAGAGTTTACCGGGGATCCACAAGACCAATTTGAAAGCGGTCCGTATGGAATCCTTCAATCCTTTCCACAGTCGCATGCTTTCAGCGGCCTTGAAAGTCTCGGAAAATCCTCAATTGGAAATGGTACAGATCGTATCCTTCGGGTGCGGTCACGACGCTATTATTTCCGATGAAGTGGACCGGATTCTCAAGGAAAAAGCGGAAAAAAACCTATTGATTCTGAAATTGGACGAGGGAGACAATCGGGGACCTTTACATATTCGGGTCAAATCCTACATTGAAACCATCAAAACCCGTAGGGAAGGACTCACAGGTCCAGGGGAAACAAAACCTCTTCCCACGGCCTTTGAAGTGAAATTCTCCAAAAAAGACAAGGCTGAGAAAACGATTCTAATTCCCAACCTCTCCCCCGCCTTTTCGGTGATGACCGCTGCAATTATCGCCCGAGAAGGGTATAAAACCCAAGTGATGCCCCTGGCCTCTCCCCGTGCTTTCGAATTGGGAAAAAAATATGTCCATAACGATATCTGTTTTCCCGCCCAGGTGAATATTGGCGAAGCTCTGGCCTGTTTGGAATCCGGCGAAGTGGATGTGAATCACACAGCCCTGGGGCTTTCAAAAAACTGTGAGGACTGCCGCGCAGGTCACTATGTACCCTTAGCTCGAAAGGCATTGGATGATGCGGGGTATCCCCAAGTTCCCATCATCACCACGGGAAGCGATCCTAAAAATGTTCACCCGGGTTTTAAACTTTCCCCACTTTTCCAGGTAAGAATGGTCTGGGGTTTGGCGGTGAACGACTCTTTGGAAATGATGCTCCGGGCAATACGCCCCTATGAAATAGTCCCCGGGGAAGCTCAAAAAGTCTTTGATAAATATCTTCATGAAATAGCCCTGGTTCTCCCCTTTTCCGTAAAAAAGGCCAAAGTGGTCCTAGGGCAGGCTGTGGAAGCCTTCAATGATATAAAAACAGACCGATCGGTTCGGAAACCCCGGTGCGGAATCTTGGGGGAAATTCTCATCAACTTCCATCCCACAGCCAACGGGGAGGTGGAAAGGTATCTGGAAGGTCACGGGATGGAAATCGTCATGCCCTCCATGACGGATTTCTTCAGGCGTTCCCACATTGCGGAAAAAACCAAGGCCCAAAGAGGAATCCTACCTTATAAATTGCTCTCCCTGGCGGTTGCAGGATTGACCGAATCGGTATTTAGAGCTGTGGGAGAGTCCGTGGGAACTGTGGTGGAAAAATTTAAATACTACGAGAGTCACCTGAATGTTCATGAACTCATGAGCCTTTCTGACGGTCTCATTGACCAAAGCTTCATGGCCGGGGAAGGATGGCTCATGGCTTCGGAAATAGTAGCATTAACCAAATTGGGAGTTGGAAGTTTTATTGTTCTCAACCCCTTTGGATGCCTACCCAACCACGTTTCAGGGCGAGGGCTTATCAAGCCTTTGAAAAAAATGTATCCCCATATTCAAATTCTTCCCCTGGACTTTGATCCGGATACTAGTTTTGCCAACGTGGAAAACCGGCTGCAAATGATGGTGATCACTGCCCGGGAAATGGAAAAAGAAGCGAATTAACAGTCTACTTGCACCCTGCTGATAAAATAAGGTAGACTGGGAAACGATCCATGAATGACCACATTTTGAATTCAATTTCAGACAGGCTAATCCAATTTGTCAATTCTCCTGACCCCTGGGCTTTGAAAAAAAAGTCCGGGTTGGGAGCGTTTTTTGAACGATTGTCCGGGCAAGAGGTTCTGAGAGTGTATTTGGATGTGAGAAATCATTTCCGTAAGGACCGGATCGACGAGGCCCTCAATCTCTTAGAAGAGTTGGAAATTCCCTTAGCTGCCATTATCCAGGAAAAAAATCAGGAGTTTTCAGCTCAAGAAAAAGCTCATCTAGGGGCAATAGAAACCATAATCTCCATGGAATTCCCCGAAGCAGCCCACGGTCAAGATCGGGAAATTGCCCTTTATTTTGAAAAAAGAAACTTAAAAAGAATGGACGAGGCTAAAAGTCTTTACCTGAGATTAAGTAGAAAATACCCTGATCTGGAGATCCGTACCACCCTCTTGCGGTGCTGGAGAACCAATTCCCCCCTCTATCCCATGATTAATTTAGAAGCCCGGTGGGTTCTGGGGGAGCAATTAATTCAGGGGATCAGGCAGACGATCCAGGAAATCACCACTTCCTTTACCCAGGCTGCCACCCCCCTGGAACTCATGAATTCCCTGAAAAAGGCCCAAAAATTCCTTCCCTCCTATAAACCACAAGCATTGAAAATACTTTCCCGCTTAGTGGACTATTCCCAGGCTTTAGGCTATCACACCCAGGAATTTATCTCCGTGGCTAAAATAATTGCCGACTACCTGGGGGGAGGACTCTTCTCCCGGAAAGAAATTTTCCTGGTCACCCCGGAGGATTTTAACTCGGAAGAAAACCCCGATCATAAACCTCGAATTCAAACCATTGATATTCATCATGTCCAATTCACCCCGGATGACCTTAAACGCATTCTCATCCCCCCCCAAATCCAGGGAACGGAAAATCAAACCCTAGCCTACTGCCGGCTGTATTGGGAAGGAACCTCCGATACCATCCTGGAAAACCTCCTTCTCCTCTACTCGCAAAAGCACCAAACAAACCATTTTGCCCTCTTTCAAGTGATCTCCCAGGGTCAAAAAGAAGGAATAAAAGATGAATTAATTCTCTACCGGATCTACCATCTCTTGGCAAAAAATGCCCGGTACGAGTACAACATTCGAAAAGATATTTATATGCAGCAGATCTGGGCCCAAATCAAGCCCGGCTCCGAAGTGGTGGACTGGGAAGGGATTGATAAAAATGCCTACGCCCAGGAACAAGCCCGGAAGGCTATGAGCCGTATTGAAGAAAAAAGAGAATCTGCCCGGCTGGAAACCCGAAAAAAAATAGAAAAAGAAAAAAAACTTCGGGAACAGGCCTCCCTCATGGTGGAAAAAAAGCAGGTGATGGAAAAAAACCGCCGGGAACTAGCGGTGGAGAAAACCAGGGTCGCCATCGAAGTCCAAAGATCCCGGCGTAAAGCCGTAGAATCAGCCCTGGAATTAAAAAATTCCAATTCTTCCGTAACCAATTCCAGACATACCCTAGCTCCTTCACCGTTAAAATCCGAAGGGGTGCCCCCTGGGAAGAGAATCACAAAGTCCATATCCTCTCGACCACGTAGTGAAAAAACAATTTTCCATCCCAAGACCCAAGGGGATTGGACACCCTACAATGCGGAAGAAGTCCTTTCTTCCAGAACCTCCATCTTGGAGAGAATCAGCAGGTTAGAATCTGGGGAAGAAAAAAATCTTGTACTCATTTTTAGAAGACAGATCGAGCATATAACGGAAAATTTTGTCTCTGATTTCGCCCATCATACCGGTGCGACTTTAACAAACTACAATCGATCCCTCACAGTATTATCCATAAAAGATTTTATCTTGAACAATTTAGAAAATCCCAATCGTAACTGGGCCCTTTCCCAGCAGCGCCAAGAGGTGAAGGAATTGGGATTCAACATCGCCGATGTGGAACCCATCATTGAAAGTTGTCTCAATCAATTGGAGAAGACCCTTGCACCAATGCCCACTTAAGGTCCGGTCCTACGAGTGCGACCTCTACAACCATGTGAACCATGCGGTTTACCTAAATTATTTGGAATACGCCCGGGTCGAGATGTTAAAAGACAACGGTATTGATTTTTTTGAAATGGCTGCCCAGGGAATACAACTGGTAATTTCGGAAATTCAAATCAAATATATTTCCAGCGCCTTGGCGGATGACGAGCTCGTCATCCAGTCGGTCTCTTTAGAATCCGGGGCCGCCTACGGTTTATTGTCCCAAACCATCCTTCGGGGGGAGGAAACCCTCACCACAGCCCAGGTAAAATTTGTGTGCACCGATAAACTCGGAAGACCCCGAAGGTTTGATCAAAAACTTAAAAATTTATTTAGGCCCGCTTAAGGTCCCAGAACACACCTGGAAAAATTGTTTTAAACCAATTTAAATTTTTTCCCTTCCCCTAAATAGGCTGCATTCCAATAGGACTTCTGAAGGTAAGAATATCTATCGTCCCGATTCAGAATACGGCTCCCCCTGGTTTGAAGATCCTTTAGTCCCTTTCCCAAGATTGTGGAATGAAAGGCTGCCTGATCCAATCCATTACGAGGCATGATATAGGACCACCAATAGTGGAGATGGTGAATATAGGGGTTAGATTCAGTCACTCGCTTTTCAGAAACCAACCTTTGGAATTCGGCGATCCCTTCCTCCCCACGGCCATTCCTTCCGTATAAAAAGGATCGAAATCCCCGGATAAGAAAGGTCAAAACCCCATCCTCCCCAGGTTTGGACAGACAAAGATCTTCAATCAAGGCAAATCCGCTGGTCCAATCAAGACCACTTTGACTCATGGGCTCGGTCCGGCTAAAAATTATACTGTCTAAAATGCCCATGGCTTGCACTTCTTCATTCGTAAAAAAGTAGACTTCCGAAAGAAATAGATTTCTTTCGGGAGATGCCGGCAACTCACTCAATATTTTTAGGGCTTCCTGACTCCGCCCGGTATAGGCCAAACTTCGAGCCTTCCACCGATAGAGAATTCCCTGGGCGGGATAAATACCATAAAGTTCGGTCACCCCCACACCCTGGTCAAAACAGATCAAGGCCTCGTCGTATTTTCCCAAGTCAAAAAGTTCCCGTCCTTGCAGGAGAAGAAAATACACCTTCCAAGAATGAAGGCCAGTTTTGCATCCGTCTTTAGAAATTTTATCCAGAACTTCCAGGGCACCGGAAATATTCCCCCAAAGAAATCGAGCCGTCGATTCATAGATTCCCGCCATATACTTTTCTCGATACAGCCCATGGGTATCGGCCAAC
>CAZUXL010000051.1:0-10915 GCA_964624355.1 uncultured Spirochaetales bacterium | reverse complement strand
AAATACTCCCAAGCTTCGGAGTTTCTCCCTTTTCTCAGGAAGACCAGACCAAGCTCCAAACCGGCACGGACTTGAAGGGAAATATTATCTTGCCCCTGGGCCACCATGTAGGCTTTTTTAATGAAGGTAAATCCTTCCTGCATCCCCTGGACCCCCAAGTGAAACCGACCACACTGGAGAAGCCATTCTCCATGGGTTTCCCAAGGCGTCGTAGGTAGAAAATGTTTTGCAAAATTGGAGAGTTGCCGAGACTCCCAGATTCGCCCCCCCTGATTCAAGGCGTAACGAAGTTTAGAAGAGGCCGCCAAAAGGGTGAGCTGGTTTTTCCACTGAAGGGGACCCTCATGTAGGGACTTCTGACGGAGTATAGTCAAAAAGTCCCCTTGATTTCGATTTATTTTATGCTGGAGATAAGACTCTAGAATCCGCAGTCCCTCGGAGTAAAATCCCAGGTTTAAAAGCACTTCTGCGAAAGCTTCGGAAAAGGGTTGGGAATTGTCCTTCCATTTCTGGAATAGATGTGTCCCTAGTATCCGGTTGATCTTTGTTTCGTCCTCCAACTGCAATCCCAGGGATCGTTTCCAGGCTGGATTGGCCAACACGAGACTTTTGGGAAAGAGAATTAATCCTTCCTCCCCTATCCTATCCACCATGTCGCCAATCACATGGGGATCCTCCCCTATTTGAGACAGGATATTTATCACATCCAGGGTATTAAGCAGTCCAGAACTTTGTCCTATGAGAAATAATATTTTCTGGAGGTGAAGGGGCGAGGTGCGCAGTACCGTTTGGGAAAATGAATTGGGTAGATTTCTTAAATAATGAACGAGACCGCCACCGCCAATCTCGGTTTTTTCAGGGGAATTCCACCCTATCACGGTCCAATCCACGGTTTTTTTGAATGGGAAATTCCATCCCCCGGCAACACCTGGTTTTTCCACCACCAGGATACTCCAACTGGACAATATTTCCGGTTGATTAAAAACTTCCCCCAACAATGCCCTGGTTCGAACCTCCCACAAGGATGGTTCCATTATAAGAAGCACTGCTGGTCTTCCGGGGGATAAGGCTCTCCAGGTTTTAAGCCAGTATACCAAAGCCCTTACCAAATCCGACTCAATATTTTCCCCGGGGTAATTCAGTCCTTGGGAACTTATCAAATCCTTCCAACAGGAGTTATCATTTAACAGGTTAAGATCTTCATTTTCTAAACCTTCCCCTAAACGATGGGATACCTCAGAATCTAAACCAAATATCAAAGGATAGAGATAGTCATTCATGGTGTTAGGCGCAAAAAATACCGGCATTTGATACTTGCCGGGAAATGATGTTTCATACCATCTAAGTAAGAAACTCATGACCTCAGGATGGGGTGTTTGGATCAGATAGTGGGAATTTTTCCGGACGGGGAAGTCCCAAGATTGTAAATCCTTGTACCACGATAAATACTTGGCTGTGACTTCCCATGATTTAGGAACACGGGGATCAAACTTCACCGGACCGGAAATTTCCCAAAGCTCCCCACAATTTTCCAAAGGAAGAAAGGGTTTAAGAAAATCCTTAGAATTGAAGGATGTCCAAATTTTATTCACCGTTGGAGTCAATAAAAAAGTACGCTGGAGTCGTTTTTGTATTAAAAATGACTCGGCTTCTAACTTTTCCACGATGATGGTATAGGCTCTCATCTCATCCTTATGGGTTTCCAGGATATCTTTCGTCATAAAAAGAAACTCTGTGAGAAGGGTTTGAGCTCTCTCCCGTTCAGAATTAAAACCAAAGATCCAGGCTCCAGGCTTATCACTTTCCAGAACCCCACCCCGGCTAATAGCCAGATGTGAAATCTTTGCTTGAATAGTTTCAAGATTTTGTCCGCCAAGGAGGGCAATCTGCCGAAAATTGTGTAGAACTGTTAAGACATAATACATATTCTTTCATAGTGTCGGATTTTCTGAAAAAAAATAAACCTTGACGGATGACCAAATCAAAGGATAAGCTTGTAGTTAAATGCTGAACATCATTGAAATTATTCTTTCATCGGGCATCTGGCCCAGTGTTTTTGTTCTAACCCTGATGGCGGGTTACATAGCACGAATCAGCCGAAAAAAAGAGCTAAAATCCCTGAACCTCTTCCGAGCCTTGGGTATTATTCTGGCGATCACATCCCTTTCAGCCTTATTGCTTCCCTTATTTTATAAATTACCCGCAGTAGCCCCGACTTCTCTTTATGGGGCCTTACAGAATATGAGATACTGGGATCCGGCTCCTTTTTATATCCTCCCCTTACTTCTTTTGTATTCCCTCATGAGTCTGATTTACCTTCTATTTCTCTCAAAATTCACAAAAAAAAGATCCTGGGGCTTCATTTTTATTCTGGTGAATATGTTAGCGCTATTAGCCTGCGTTTTCGATGGGGTTTATGATTTCCTCCCCAATTGGAGTCGTAGACTCTATGTTCTCCCGAATTTATTCAATATTTTTTACGTGAGTTATCACTACTATCAGGTAAGTAAATACAACACCGAGCGCTCAGGATTGGTTTTGAAAATTCGTCCAGAATTTATCCGAATCAACCTCTTGCTGCTTTTTCTAATGGTGGTTTTTGGTCCGGATAATACCAGCTTTTTAGCCATCTACCTTCCTGTATCCTTTTTAGTTCACTTTTGGGTCCTCTATCAAGTGGAACAAAGACTCTGGTTATCCCTAAAAAAACAGCAAAATATTCAAAAAAGAAACATAAAATCCCTCATTTCCTTTATGAAAACCATTGGAACCGCCATTTCCGAAAAGGTTGAAGTGGAAAAAGTCATGGATTTCGTGGTCTCCAGTGCGCTCGAGGCCACCCGGGCCGACGGAGCAGTGATCCTTCTTGTGGATGAATTTGAAGATGAACTGAAGGTCAAATCGGTGAAGGGTGAATTCCCCCCTCCCTACAATGTCAATAACAACGTAAAAGCAAAAGCCTCAAACCTTGCTACATTCTTTGCCTCCACTCCTATACCCATTGGTGAAACAGTTTTGGGTGAAGCTGCAGCCACGGGAAAGATTATTTTTATCCCCAACACTAAAAATGATCCCCGTATGGTTCACAATGTGAAGGACGATCTCTTACATATCAGCTCCCTTATCGCTGTGCCTTTGATTTTGAATAATAAAGTTCTGGGAGTTTTAGCGGTGGTGAGCCGGCGCTACGACTTCCAATTCACCAAAGATCATTATGCCCAGATGGAGAATTTTGGGGACTACACCTCCATGACCATTAACAACCTTCTACTCACTGTGCAGTTATTAGAAAAACAGGAAATGGAAAGAGAAGTTGGGATTGCCGCCGAGATTCAAGGACAACTGCTTCCCCACAGGCTTCCCCAGGTTTCCTCCATTTCCATGGCGGCCTACTCCCTTCCTGCCAAGGGTGTTTCCGGTGATTACTACGATGTGATCAATGTAAAAAAAGGAAATATCATGATGGTCATGTGCGATGTGGCGGGAAAAGGCGTTCCTGCATCCCTGGTCATGGTGATGATTAGAACTATCATTCACCTGGTTTCCCATCAGAAAAATATGACGGTTTCCAAGATCATGGAAATTGTGAACTGGGGGATTGCAGGAAAAGTAGCCCTTGACCGATTTGCAACAATGAGTTTACTATCTTATGATTTTTATACCCAGATATTAGATTATTCCAACGCCGCCCATCATCCGCTATTGATCTATCGGGCAGCCAAAGATGTTTTTGAGGAAATGGACACGGAAGGGATTCCCATAGGCTTGGAGAAAAAAACAAAATATAATCAAATTGCCACAAAGCTGGAAAAAGATGATATAATTCTGTTGTATACTGATGGTATAATTGAAGCTATGAACGACAAAAGCGAGCAGTACAGTTTGGAGGCTCTTCAGTCGGTTTTAAGGGAAGTTAAAAATCTGCAACCGGAAAAAATTAAAAGCCGGATTATAGAAGATATCAGCCGGTTTGTAGGTAAGGCCCGGCAGCATGATGATCAGACCTTTTTGATCATGAAAATTACCAACTAACGGGAGAGGTTAAGGGGACAAGCATGGAGCTAAAGATTCGAAAGCACTCAGAGACATACATCATTGATGTGAACGGGGAAATGGATCTCTACAATTCTTATAAATTGAAAGAATTGGTGATGAAAATGCTTGAGAAAAAAGTCGAGCAGTTTGTCATAAATCTAGAAGCGGTGGATTATATCGACTCTTCTGGAATTGGAGCTCTTATTTACATTTGTTCCACCATAAAGAAGATGAATCTTAAATTAATCATCTGCAACATTCACGGGTCTGTAAAAAAGGTCATAGAATTGACCAAACTCATGGGTTATTTCCCCATTGCAGGGACAGTGGATGAAGCTATACAAAAAATGACGGTAGTGTAAGGAAATATCAAATGGCAACAGAATTTAAAGAGCTTCTGGTCAACGAAAAACACCCATTATTTGATACCACAGGAATGTTCTATAAAGAATTTCCCAGTGATTTCCGTCAAATAAGATACTTTACACTCTTGATCGTTCAAAAAGCGCCCCCAGAGATTAAGGAACTAAACCTCCTGGAACAGCAAATTTCTGAACTCATTAAAAATGCTGTTAAGCATGGAAACCGAAATAATCCTGAAAAGAAAATTCGGGTATGGTACCAATTTACCCCCACCAGGGCGCGGATAATCGTCCAAGATGAAGGAGAAGGCTTCCAGGGTCTGGAAGAATGGAACGACTTCAATAGAAAAAGATTGGAGTGTTTCCAGGCTCAAAACTTCGAGGATTTGGCCAACTTCGTGTCCTATCGCACCGTCAGAAGTGATGACTACGACGGGGGTAATGCCATGTTCGCCGCCGTGGAATATTGGAATGAAGGGGTGGTCTTTAATACCGCGCGGACCGGAGTAGCCGTGGGTAAAACCTATCCCCTGAAACGTGTTGGTGTCGCCCTTTCCGAATAATAGAATTACACAGTAACAGTGAAGGCTGAATCGGAGCATTCCTTCGATTCGGCCTTTTTTATTTGAGACCTCGAATCATGGGAAAGCCTTCCGGATCGAATACCTGTGTTTTATCCTTCGCTGGTATATTCAATAAATCTACCTGCCAGTCGGAGATCTTCCAGGAATTTTCATCCCTCTCCAAATAGACCCATCCATCAGACCGGCCCGCTGCTCCGGTAAATCCCAAAGTAACCCGAACTTCTGTTTCCGATTCCATCACAAAGGATCCAATACGATAACTCACGGGCCAATTGGATCTTTGGGTTTCCAGGGTCTCCCGGATCACCACCTTCCAGGGTTTCAGAATTAAAGTTTCGTCGGGTTTTTTATCTAAAAGGGATTTTAGGAACTTTTCCAGAACTTCTTTTGCATTTTTCTCATCCGGTCCTAGAAAGGGAGCCAGGGACCCAATGCGATAATCCGACGGCCATTGATAAACTGCCCCTCGGAGCTGGAGAAGGGATTCTTTTCCTGGAAGTTCCACAGTCCCTGTCACAGGGACCGCTGTACCCATGGCTGCAGAAATATCCGGAGGAATGGGACCGGCTTGGAGAGTTTGTACCGATGAAGGCTCTGCAGGGGTGAAGGGTTTAGTCGGATCCAAAGGGTTCGCATCTTCACAAGAAGTGTATAGCCCTATAATTATTAAAATTCCTAGAAAATATTTCATGAGTATATTTTACCCTCTGGAGTAAAAAGGGTCAAAGGGCGTCTTTGCAGTTTAGGGTTTATTAGCTAGAATATACCCATGTCAGACCACCAGGCCATATTGCGCCATCTTGATACGGATTATACCCGACCAGTGAGGGATCCCATTTGGAAAAACATCTACCTGACTCCCGCTCTGGAACAAGTTTTACGGGTTCCTGCATTTGTAAGACTGGGACGGATAAAGCAATTGGGGATGGCCTACCAGGTGTATCCCGGGGCAACCCATACCCGGCTTGCCCATAGTCTGGGGGTTTTTCATCTGGCAAAAAAAATAATCGCCGCCTTACTAAAGTCCCCCGAGTGCCCTCCCCTCACCCTCCAAGGGGTAAAAGCCTTTCTTTCCGCAGCCCTCTTCCATGATTTAGGCCATTTTCCCTATGCCCACGTCTTAGAAGATGGATTAGCAGTGAAAAACCACGAGGAGCTCACGGGAGATCACATATTAAATAGTGATCTCCGGGATATTTTGGAAAAGGATGTAAATACAGATCCCGTGTTAACCGCTGCCATCGTCAATCACTCCCTGGATTTCCCTTCCGATGACAGTGAACTCAAATTTTACCGCAGGCTTTTATCCGGGGTCCTGGATCCGGATAAGCTGGACTATTTAAATAGAGACGCTTTTTTCTGCGGCATTCCTTATGGAACCCAAGATACGGATTTTATCTTGAGTCAAATTAAACCCCATCGGGAAAAAGGAATTTGTCTGGAATCCAAAGGTATCATGGCGGTGGAGAGCCTTTTATTCTCCAAATACCTCATGTATAAATCGGTGTATTGGCACAAGGGAGTACGTAGTCCCTCAGGAATCGTAAAAAAGGCCTTGCATCTGGGCTTGGCGCAAGGGGTCATTCACCCCGAAGACCTCTACAAAGAAGATGATCAAAGTTTATCCCAAAAATTAGGGTCCATGGACTTCCCGCCTTTTCAGCAAATTATCAAAGCGCAGACACCAGGGAATTTTAGAACAATCTATGAAGAGCCCTACGATGAACACAGCCTCTTCTCCACCCGGCTAAAAACTCTGGAAGATAGACACCTCCTGGAAGAAGAAATCCGGCTAAGAATCCAAAAAGAAACGGGAAAGAGCTTGAGAACCGAAGAAATCACCATTGATATCCCCCACTCCGTGAGCTTTGAGGTGGATCTTCCCATTGCCTTTAAAAATCAATACCTTTCTTTCATGGAAGCGGGAACCGTTTTTGACAAAACCGTGGTTCAGGGATTTACCACCCATTTAAAAAAACTCCGGCTTATCGGTCCTGGATACTTGGAAGGGGTGCTTCGAGATCCGGGACGATTATTACGCTCTTGAACTCTGATGAGGGGTATCTTAGAATGACAGGAAGGAGCACAGGGTGAGAGTACATAATCTGGTCAAGGATCTGGTGGTTCAGAAAGTTGAGGAAATGTTTTCCAAAAAAGATGAACTTCAGGAAAAAGATCTCGGTCTAACCCAGGACTGCATGCAAGACGTGGTTTGTTACGTCCTTAATCGTACTCAGCCGGAATATGTGGTCTCCGGCAGGGGCATGGCCCATTCTGAATCCTCCGACTATAATAAAAAGCTCCAGCGGTTGGCCGATATCATCCGTTTGATACAAGAGGGGATGGAAGCGGTTTCAAAAAGACGAAGGCACAGGGATGGGGAAACCGAAGTCGGCAATATGCAGGGTAGTTTCTTCAATTTCCCATCCATCATCGGTCGATTGTTCAACGGGGAGAATTTCTCTCCCATCTCCGACGTGAAGGTTTATCTATTAGAAAATGGAGTCCCTGTACCGGTGATCGATCCTAACTGGCAGAATCCTTATATGATGGTGATAAATACCGCCGGAACTTATCTTTTTTGGCCCCATCCCCTGAGAGCCGAAGGCGAAGGAATCGAAAGGACCTTTGCCATGGAAATTTCCGTAGACGATCCTCTCTATGAAAGCCTGAGGATACCCTTTGAATTTACCATCACCAGTCAAAACCGTTTTGTGGATTTTGTTAATTCCTCTGATTCTTTCAGAATTAAAGATCAGTATTTATTTCCCAGGGAATAAAACTCCCCATGCACCCCATTAAACTAGGCATCATCCTCTTTTTGGTCCTCCCTACCAGTCTTCACTCCCAAGTGTTACCTGAAGAAGAAGAAGCTCCCCTGGCCCTTTGGGATTGGACAGTTGGGGATCAGGAAGTGAACCTTCAGGTCAAAGGTTCCTGGGAAGTGAACGCCCTGGGTGGCACCGGTTTCGGAATCACCTCTGATGGATTGACTGCTCCCGCCTCGTTTCCCGGCCTAACCCTGGGTTGGATTTTCACCCAGGTTCCCATTCTCACTTTGGAACTCTGGTTGGAAAAAAAATACTTTTTCCAACTGAATTATCAAGGAAAACTGGAGACCAGCACCTTTTTGCTGGGATACCAAGGTCTACCGGGGGAAAATCTGCGATGGATCAAAGGTGGAACGGCCCCTTTTACCATTCCCACCTACGCTGATTGGGGAATAGGGGTTTCCAACCCGGGAAATCTCCAGGGAGCCCTGGGTTGGGATGGGGACTTCAGCAGGCACGATTTCCTTGTCCGGTATGAAACCGCAGGGAAAGAAACTCAAACCTATCGGGGTAAAAGGGAATCCATAAGTTATCGTTGGGATCTGGAGGACTGGAGTAAAGAAATTATGTATTCCCTCCCCAAAAAAAATCTCCAGGGGCTTCTTATTTTAGCGGAGGATCAGGGGGGGATACGCCCCTTGAATCCCGGAGAGGCGGTTTGGAATCTCCAGGAAGGAACCATCACCCCCCTCAATTGGAAGGCTCAAAAGTTTTATGTGACCTACCTGGGCTTGAACGCCATCGACTTTCCTCCAGGTACCATCCTCACCACGCCCCTGGGCTATACCCAACAATTTTATGTGATCGACCGACAGAAATCCTTAGAAGTACTGGAAAATAACAATATTTACACCCCGGGAACAACGATTCTCCCCGAAGGGGAAGCCCAGGTTAAACTAGTCTACAAAAATACCGGGGAGGAGGTTTCTGGTCCCTGGCAATTTATATGGGATTCAAAAAAAAGAGTCCTCCGGGTTTTGGGAGGAACGGATAATCGTCACCCCTTCGAGGGTCTTTATCCCAATTTATACACCTCCACGCCTCCGAACTCCGAAAACATGAATCACCAGATCCTTTTGGAAGTGATTTCGGATAAGGAAGGATTTAACCTCAGTCCCCAGGTAAAAAAAGAAACTTTGGAAGTCACTCGGAACGGTCAAAGAGTTTTTGATTATAAACTAGATCCCTCCACGGGAATTTTAGACTTCCCCAATCCCATTTTTCCCCAGGATGAAATAACCATCACCTACGAAGTAACCACAGGGGGATTTTCACGAATCCTGGGAGCCCAGGGGAATCGGTTCCTTTTTTCTGAAACCTCTTGGATCGATACGGCCTTTTGGCTCCGGTGGAATTGGGACCAGGGCTCCTACACCACCGCGGCATCTCAACGGCCTGGGAAGGGGAACTTTAGTCTTCAGCATATTTTCTCAGAGACTAAGGATAATCCAAGTATAAACTCCCGCCTCACCCTCCTGGCCTCCGGGGGTGTGGAGGATGCCACCGGCCTTCTGCGTTGGCAGGATATGGAAGGATCAGGTTTTCCCTCTCCCCTCTCCCAACGCCTGGTGAGACCTGGAGCCATACCAGGCAATTTTGACCTAACAACCCTGGGTCTGGTGGGTTATTCCCCTCCTGGGATGAACAATAGGGGTGAGCTTTTGTACCGAAATTTGATTTCTACGGATATTTCCGGTTATCAGACCCTCGCCTCCTTCGACTCGGCCCTCCCCTCAGCCCCTTATGAAGAAGGCTCCTTCACCGGACCCTACCTGGCTGGAGGATTTCAGGAAAACAAAAAAAACCTTTTAGTTCTGGACTATCGGCTTTCTGGAGGCCAATGGGTAGCCGCACAAAACTACCTGGGGGAAGGAAAATCAATTGATTATACCGGCGTTACAAAAATCAGTTTTCGGCGGATATTTGCAGGCCCTGTTCCCTCTAATCTGAAAATATTTTTTCAAATAGGAGAGATGGGGGAGGATTGGGATAGTTCGGGAAAAATTGAGGCCCCCCAATGGGATCCCCGGGGCCTCCCCTTCCACGACGGCCGAATAAACCTGGTCATCCCCACCCAGGAGTACAGTCAGCAGACTAAGGATTGGGAACTCAAGGGCTGGTTAAGATCGGAGTCGGAAAACCAAGTGACCTGGGAGATTCCCCAGCCGGGCAATTCCTGGGATATTCCCTGGAGTGTGAGTCTTACCGAAGCCGAGCGCAAGCTTTTAAAAACCACCAACTCCTATCGGATTATTATTTTATCCCCCCTGGGTGAGCCCCCCACGGAGGGAACCTATCTCATGGAGGCCCCCCTCTTTGAAGGCACAACCTTTGGGGCCTCCGGAGTCCAAATCCGTGAAGGGGCCGATCCTCAATCTTCCTGGGGGGAATCGGCTCCGGAATTGGAATCCCTACTGGGGGCCGGAGGTGGAAAAGCACTGGAAACCCTTTGGACTCAAACAACTTGGGATGCTAGGCGATTTAATGAACCGATCCCCCTGAAGGCCTATCGTTATTTTGGTTTTTTTGTCAAAAACCCAGACGTCCAGGATGTCACTGCCCAAATATTTTTAGGAGATTCCCGGGATTTAGGTTGGAGTGCGGACCTATTTATACCTGGGAATGGGAAATGGCAGTATTTCCGCCTGAATTTGGAAACAGGGGAGATCCAACAAAACGGGATTATTACTTCCCCAGCTACAAGCTCTGGAATACCTTTAAATTATTCCCAATTGCGTCTGAGCAAAAACACCGGACCAGCCACTGGCAAGCTTTTTTGGGACGAGTTTCATTTCCAAGAGAGCCTTTTCACCTATGGCATTCAGGGATTTTGGAATGGGTCGTACGACCTTCCTTTACCGGAATTTATCAAGGCACGGTTAAGCTGGTCTGGGGAAACCGCCTCAGACGGTTCCGGTGCCTTTAACCCCACGGTACTCACATCCAGCGGACCGTTTAGCCTTTCCGCCGATGGATATTTTTCCCTGTTCTATGGCTTTTTCAATTCTTTCTTTGATTCCGCCAGATTCAAGTTTTTTAAGAGCTTCCGGATAAAGATTATATTTAAACCTCATAAATTCTGATTAATCGGATTCTTTAAAAG
>CAZUXL010000050.1:16393-24044 GCA_964624355.1 uncultured Spirochaetales bacterium | reverse complement strand
GGGTACGAAAAATGGATTCCCATCCTGGAACCCTGGTTAAGTTCCCCCTAAAAGGGAATAAAATTCCAATTGTATTCCCAGCGTAGTGGTACTAAACTGATAATATAGCACTTTAAGAGTACAAAAATAATGAAAGAGTTGCTTTCTAAGGATTTAAATATTCTAACAGAAGTTCCCATTTACCCCCAAATCATAAGGACGAATAATTGTCTGACCCCATTTTACGAAACCATTAAGGAGAGCAAAAAATGATAGAAGTCAGGGATGTAAAAAAAACTTACGTTTCCGGTGATCTAACGGTGAATGCCCTAAAAGGAGTTTCCCTCAAAATCGCTAAGGGGGAATTCATCTCCATCGCAGGTCCTTCCGGGTCTGGTAAGACCACCCTATTGAATCTCATCGGCTGTATAGATTCTTTGGATAGCGGCGAAGTGGTGATCGAGGGGGAGACCGTATCCCTCATGGCGAAAACTCCCCTGGCCTTCTACCGGCGGAAAAAGCTGGGGTTTGTTTTCCAAAGTTTCAACCTCATACCTGTCCTATCTGCTGCGGAAAATGTAGCTCTCGCCCTCCAACTTCTGGATTTAAAAGACGAGGAAATCCATGAAAGAACCTATAGGATATTAAAAGAAGTGGGGCTGGAGGGAATGGAGGATCGATTACCTTCCCGACTTTCCGGCGGACAGCAGCAAAGGGTGGCAGTGGCCCGGGCCTTGGTGAAAGAACCGGCCATCGTTTTGGCCGACGAGCCCACTGCCAACCTGGATTCGGAAACCGGGAAGTCCATATTGGAACTCATGAAAGACATGAATAAAAAGTACGGCACCACCTTTGTATTCTCCACCCACGACCCCATGGTCATGAACTTTGCCGACCGGTTGGTGAAACTCCATGATGGTCTGATCGTCTCTGACGAGAGGAGGATCCCATGAAAGGCACCGCTAAATTAGCTTGGAAAAATCTGAGCCGGTATAAAAAACGAACTGCCATCACCTCCTTAGCCTTGGGGATAGGCTTGGGAATTTTTATTTGGATGGATGCCTGGCTATTAGGGGCGGAGATTGAATCCGAGAGAAACTTGGTTTGGTATGAAACATCCTCCCTTCGGGTGGTGGAAGCCTCCTACTGGGAAAAAAAGGATCAAATGCCCCTGGCTCGGAACCTGAAGGACCCCCAGGGGATCATGGATGCACTCAAATCCCAAGGTTACAGGGCTGCACCCCGGATTCAGTTTGCCGGGGAAATGATTTTTTACCAGGGGGATTTTCCCTCGGATGGTTACCAGGGGGTCCGCATTGTCGCCCTGGATCCCCTTCAGGATGAACAGGTGTTCCAGTTAAAGCGGAACATCACAGAAGGCCGGTATGTGGAAAATGGGGCCTACGAAGTGGTTCTGGGGTCCTGGTTGGCCCAGGATATCGGGGCAAAAATCGGGTCCACGGTGATCATCGAAACCCGGGACCAGTACAAACGAAAACAGACCATGGATCTCACCATCGTGGGATTCATCACCACGGATAATCCGGTGATCAACCGGGGAAGCCTTTTCATTCCCCTGGATACGGCGCAGGAAGCCTTGGACATGGAAGGGGTGGTCACAGAAATCAACCTCGCCTTGGATGATTACAAGCAAGCGCCCTCTCTACAGCCGCTTCTTCAGGAAAAGCTGGGGGCTGGGGTGAAGGTTCTCACCTGGCGGGATCTGGCGGCGGACTATCTGGCCATATCTACCACCAAGCAGGGCGGATCAAAGATTATGCTCTTTTTGGTGATCATTATTGCGGCGGTGGGGATATCCAACACCATGCTCATGGCGGTTTTTGAAAGAATCCGAGAGGTGGGGATGATGCAGGCCTTGGGGATGACGGTGAAGGAAATTAAAAGGCTTTTTCTTTGGGAATCGGCGGGCATCGGGGTCATCGGCGGCAGTTTTGGTGTCGCCATGGGGGCAATTCTTGTGTGGCCCATGGTAACCTGGGGAGTGGATTTCACCTATTTTATCAAAGATATAGAAATTGGCTATCGCCTGGCGGGGGTTATGAGGGCCGCCTGGAATCCGGGAACCTTTGTGACAGCCTTTATTTTTTCCATCCTTCTATCCTTGGCTGTGGCCCAACTCACCCTGCGGAAGATGCTGAAGTGGAACATCACCCAGTGTCTCACCCATCAATAGGAGGAGGACGAAATGAAACTGATGAAAATGTCCCGAAGGAATATCTTTCGGAATCTTAGGCGGAGTGTCCTCTCCGGGAGTGCGATTGCCATAGCTGTGGCCACCATGGTTTTTCTTTTCGCTTTTATCGGGGGAATGAAAAAAGATATGGCCCAGCAGATCCAGGATATGGTCACCGGCGAGGTGAGAATCCAGCACCAGGACTATGAGAAGAATGAAAATTTCTTCCCGCTCTATCTGGCGATTCCCGGGGTGGATGCTTATTTGCAGACCCTGGATTCTAGAGCCGATGTGCAAGCTGCGGTTCCGCGAACGGCCTTCCCCGGGGTTTATTTCCAAGAAGACGAGCAAAAACCCCTCTTAGGATGGGCGGTGGATTTTGTCCGGGAGGAGAAATTTGCCGGCTTTCAAAAACATTTGGTGGAAGGCTCCCTGCCCAAAGATGGGGAAAGGGAAGTGATCCTTGGGGCAACCCTCGCCCAGGACCTGAACTTGAAAGTGGGAAATGAAATTTCCATTCTCTATCGCACCGCTAAGCTCAGTTCCAACTACATGAGCTTCCGCATATCCGGTTTGATTTCCCTTCCCTTGGGGGCAATGAACAAAAAACTCTTCCTGGTTTCTCGACAAACCTTGGGGGCTAAACTGTTCCTGGAGGATAGGGCCACACAGATTCTGGTAAAAACCCGGGAAGGGCAGGTGGATTCCTTGGTGCAATCTTTAAAAAAAGACGCTCCCAAGGATTGGGATATCCGGTCTTGGGAAAATGTTCCTACACTGTATTCCTTTATGGGCTTGGCAGAATTTATCTACGACTTCATAGCCTTGTTTTTTTACCTTCTAGCATCCACTGTAATTATTTCCACCACCATGATGGTGATCTTTGAAAGGGTGAGGGAAATTGGAACCATTTCGGCCTTGGGAATGACGGAAAAAGAAATTCTCAGGCTCTTTTTGCTCGAGGCCTTTCAGATATCCGTCGCCGGGACCTTGGTAGGATTGGCCCTGGGGCTTCTGGTGGTGATTCCCCTGTCCTACACCGGAATCGATATGCGGGCACTGACGGATAAGCTGGATTTCGGTTTGAGCGGTTTGATTTATCCCGCCCTCAATTTCCGTTCACTGGTCATCGTTCCTTTGGCAGCCATCCTGGTGGCTACCCTGGCTGCCCTCATCCCTGCCCGGCGATCCACCAGGATACAACCGGTGGAAGCCCTGCGAACCTATTCTTGATATTTTATGGGAGGCATTAAATGAAAAAAAACTGGTGGATGTTCATATTATTCCTGGGGATGCTTTCCCCGGGTATTTTTGCTCAAATTGAGGAATCATCCCAGGCTAAAGCCCAGTCCATCATCACCCAATTGGAGAACAACCAGAATCCTCCTTTTATGACCATCAGCGGGAGTATGAAATTAAAAGACCGGTTCGGAACCAGGATTATCACCCTCGATTCCTGGAGTCTTGGGGATGATAAAATGGTCATGGAATTCACCTCTGACGCGGAGTACGGTCAGAAAATTCTCCGGCTTAAAGATGATCTCTACCTCTATTATCCCGATGCGGATAAAATCATTCCCATCCGCGGATCCGCCCTGGGGGACTCGGTCATGGGTTCGGATATGAGTTATGAGGATCTTACGGGGAATAAGAGTCTTTTGGATTCCTACGATGTGAGCGTGAAAACCGAAGAAAGGATCATGGACCGGGACTGTTGGGTCCTGGAGCTGAAGGCGAAATCCCGGGATGTGGCCTATTCAGCCCAAACCATGTGGATAGATAAACAGCTTTTTGTCACCCGCCAGGTTCATCAGTTCGCCCGGTCTGGACGCCTGCTGCGGACCATGAAGATTTTGGAAATCTCCACCGAGGGAAAATACAAAATCCCCACAAGGATACTGGTGGAAGATCAGCTTAAAAGGGGTACCAGTACTGAGTTTACCCTGGTAAAATTTGATGTGACCACCCCAGTGGCAGCAAATAAATTCAGCCTGCAGGAATTGGGTAAGTAGGGGTATGGATGAAAAGAGTTCCCGTTTTAGTTTTCCTGACAATTCTCTTTCTGGCTTCCTGGGTGGGTGCTGATACTAAAATAATTACCCAGGTAGAGGGGTACGCAGTCCTCGCTGCTTCCAGCACCCAGGATCCCAGCTTGGTATGTTTTGGTTTGGGAAAGCTGGATCTCCGATCCCAGGGGGCGGAAAATACCCGGGGACAATTGACGTTGAATATCTCCTACAGCGAAGGGATTTTCTTAGATATATCCCGGGCCTATGTGAAGTATTCCCTCCCCGAAGTCCGTTGGACCCTGGGCAAAACTTTGGCCTCTTGGGGCGAAGGAATGGTTTTTAACGCCGGGGATCTATTATTCCCGGACTTTGACCCTTCGGGAACTTTGAGCGCAGAGAGCGTAAAGGATAAAAGTCTTTGGCTCGCCGGTCTCAACGTCCCCCTGGGGGATTTGAGCTTTTTTGAAATTCTGGGGGGAGCCCCGGGAATCAATCTATTAACTCCCGGTCCTCTCCCTTCCTGGTTTGAGGGATCCTTGGGAGGTCGGGGTTATTTTGATATGGAAGTTCTAGCCCTACAATTGGGTTATCTTTATTCCGGCGAAGGGAAGGAACACCGGTCCTTTCTCGGTTTCAATACCGCCTGGGATACCTTTAATTTCTATGGGAATGCAGCTTCCAGTCTTCCGAGCAACCTTTTTGTGCATCCCTCCCCAACTCAAGTTCTTTTAGATTCTTTTTCTTTCAGCCTCGGATTTTTTCAGTCTCTAACCACCGGTTGGGAAAGGCGTTTTTCCTATCGATTCGAAGCCCAAGGCAAGTCCAGTGCTCTGGTTTCCTCTGCAAACATTTATGGGGAACTGTCTTTGGAATTGGAGGATACACAAAACCTCACCCTACGAATGGTTTACCATCAGGAGGATCAATCTGCCGTGGGAACCTTGCTCTATACCTGGCAATTAGACAAGGGGTTTTGGATTCTGGTTATCCCCTCCATCCAGTTGGGTGAACCGGGCGATAAGTATTCTTGGAATAAAGTGGGGGGAATGAATCTCACGGCTGGGTTCCGGTTCGTTTTTTAATTGTGCATACACCCCATGCCTAGGCCGTTTTTTATTGTATTTATTCTGATTTTTGCATTCTGTCCCCTTTTGAGTTTCACCCAGGAGATCTGGATAAACGCCCAAGCCCAGACCTGGATATTAAATTCCCGGCTAGCCCGAGTCAGTTTATTAGGAACAGGGGGGAAACTGGGGCTGGAATGGGAAAACCTTGTCCTTTCCCAATTAGGTGGAGGCTTGTTCATTTCTTCCACTTATTTCATTCCCTCCACCAACCAAGGAACTTTATGGAATCTTTTTGCCCAGGGATCTTTGCATTATACTTGGAAGCTTAGTCCCATTCATGGTTTTGGACCTTATTTAAACTGTGGTTACGGACTGGGAGTCGTTTGCTTTCCTAAAAATCGGCCATCCAATTTTGGTACCCAGATCATAGGTGGAGGGGGATTACAGTATCAATATTTTTTCCATTCCCAATTCTCCCTGGGACTTGCCATGGGTATAAATGGATTATTCGAAAATCAAAGCTCCTATTTCAACCCAGAAATTAATCTTATGGCACGAATACGAGTTTCAGGGAGCAAAAATGAACCGCAGCTTTAGTTTCTCCATTAGCCTTTTTTGTCTTTTTTTACTTTTAAATTCCTGTGGAAATGTAATGGGGGATTTTATTGGTAAGATTAAACTCCCCTTCGTGGAACCCCTGGTCCTGTATGACGAAGAAAAAAATTCCTTGGGAATGAACGTCTGGTTTCTCAACGATTGGGATAAATCCCGTTCTTTCGTGGATGCGATGAAGCATTGCCGGGAGTGGAGGGCTTTAGAAGACGGTAGTTCCCTTTCCCTGGACCCCTTCGGTTGGCCTCTGGGGGATGCTCAAACCGTTTTTCTTGCCAATATGGACCCGACGATCGACGACGGTACCTACAAGTTGGTCTTTGAAGGACAGGCCACGGTTCACCTGGACTGGGTGGGAGGGAGGGTGGAAAATAATCTTTACAACGAGGTCACCAATATTACCACCTGCGACGTGAGTGTTCAGTGCGAACTTAATTCCGCGGCGAACCTGCGCCTGACCGAAACCCGGCTTGAACCCACAGGACCCCCCAATTCTGGGGTTAAAAACGTGCGGCTTTTCAGGCCCGGATATCCCACTGATGGGAAACAGACATTTATATCACCCCTTTTGGGAGCCTTAAAAAATACAGGGGTGATCCGGACCATGGACTGGACTTCGACCAATGTAAATCCCATAATAAACTGGTCCGAAAGAACAACTCCTGAGCATTCCACCCAAGCCCGGCGTGCTCCCACTTACATGGTGAACCCCAGTTTCTCCAGACCCTTAGAGGGGGCTTACGGTGTAGCTTTGGAATACATTATTCAGCTGAGTAACGATACCGATTGCGATCTGTGGATCAATATCCCGGCCCTGGCTAACAATGACTATGTTACCAAGTTGTCCCAAATGATTGCCTTCGGTTCAGACGGTGTGAATCCTTACCCTGGTCCTGTAGCCTCGCCGGTATACCCTCCCCTAAAATCATCTCTCCGGGTCTATATAGAATACGCCAACGAAACCTGGAATTCCGCCGGTGAATTTTGGTGCTTTTACCTCATCCAGGAAATCATTAAAAACCTCCCTGGGGATCATCCGTTATTTTCCGATGGGACAAATGGAACAGACAATCTTTATCAAAATCTCTTCAAGTATCCCGCTTATCGATTAGCGGAGATCAGCAAAATCTTTAGAAGTACCCAAGGGGATGGGGCCATGATGACCCGGATCAGGCCGATACTCTGTACACAGCAGGGAGATGCCAACGCCACTCTTTCCTTACCCTTAATTTGGGCGGATAGTTATTACCCGAAGGTGGAAGGACATCCGGTGAATTATTATTTTTACGGTGCCGGTGGAAGTGCCTATTATGGGGTGAATCAGGTGAGTACGGACCTGGATGAATTTCTGGATCGGTCTAATTATCCCGATACCCAGTTCCTGGCAAATAACCGGGTGGATTCCACCTGGGCGGGTGCTTATGGTCTCAAAAGGGTGGCTTATGAAGGGGGATTTGGTCTGGATTTTTTCAATGACCAAAAGGAAATTTTCTTTTCTGAGTCCCAAATGTGGAGTATTACCCATGATCCTCGGACCTACAATTTAATGATAAAGACCCAAGAATCTTGGTCTCAGACCGGTGGAGACCTGCTAGTTTTCTATTGTCTTGCCAGCCCTGGGGCATGGGGGATGACTTCCGATCTTTGGAATCAAAATACAGCGAAGATGAATGCCTTTAAAAATCTTGTGATGGCTCCACGCGCCCAAGTAACCATGGGAGGGGCCATCCCTGGCACCGTGTACATCACACAAGAATATCCCGAGATTCCCGGAACTCGCATCGTCAGGA
>CAZUXL010000050.1:12324-16293 GCA_964624355.1 uncultured Spirochaetales bacterium | reverse complement strand
TCCTTACCCTGAGGATTCAGGACTGAATTTTAAAAAATCTCTCCAAAGTGGTTAAAATTTCTTTCTGCTTCACCGGCTTTGTTTGTACATCGTCAAACCCGCTGGCTAAAAGAGCGAACTTTCCTTGGGAGACTGAGGCTGTGAGGGCAATTACCGGAATATTTTTCCATTTGGGCGTGGCCTTGAGTATGTTTAAGGCCTCCTGTCCATCCATCCGGGGCATTCGGATATCCATGAATACCAAGTCGGGTTTTTGCATTTCTATTCTTTCCAGAGCTTCCTGTCCGTCTTGGGCTTCGAGTATGGTAACCCCGGACGGGGTTAAATAGTGTTTCATGAGTTTGCGGTTCATGGCCACATCATCCACTACTAACACAAGTTTCCCATCCCAGTGGATTTCGGCATGGTCCTTGGGAAGCTCCGTAGGCGCACTAAACCCAGGTACTTCCAATCCTGGGAGGGATAATATAAAAGTCGTACCCTGTCCTTCCCCGCTGGTAAAGGTAATGGTGCCTCCCATCATGACCGTGAGCTGTTTTGCTATAGAGAGTCCAAGACCGGTTCCCCCGTATTTCCGAGTCACTTGAGTATTCCATTGTCTGAAGGGATTAAAAATCTCTTGTTGAAATTCATGGGGTATTCCAATTCCCGTATCGTGGATAAAAAATTTCAAATCCCATCGACCTGTGGTTTGCTGGAAGGCTTGTGTTTTTAAGGTAACAGCCCCTTTATCGGTAAATTTTATGGCATTTCCCAAGAGATTTAAAAGAACTTGCCGGAGTCTCAAGTCGTCGTAAAGGAGTCTCTCGGGGAGTCCGGAGGGGGATTCCACCAAAAAGTCCAAACCCTTCTCCAGGGCCTTTAAGGAAAAAAGTGACTCCAGTTCTTGTAAAAGAGTGTGTATATTTTGGCTGGAAGGTTGAATCTCCAACTTCTCGGCTTCAATTTTTGATAAGTCCAATATATCATTGATCAGGGATAACAAGGTTTCAGAAGCAGAACGGATGGCACTTAAATATTCCTTTGGAGTCCCTTCTGTGAGGTGGGCAGTAAGTAGGTCGGAAAAGCCAATCACCGCATGGAGGGGCGTCCTAATTTCATGGCTCATATTGGCCAGGAAGATGCTTTTAGCTTTATTGGCGGCTTCGGCGGCTTCCTTTGCCCGGGATAATTGATGAGTTTGAATCCGGAGTTTCTGTTCCACCTCCACTCTTTGGGTGATGTCGGTACACAAACTGACCCAGCCGGTGATCTCCCCCTGGGGATCAAAAAGAGGGGTATTCACCCACTCGCAGATGAGTATATGCCCATCCTTTCGACGGCTCCGGCTGATATGATGTTCCCCACCGGAGGCACCTTGCAATTTTTTTTGGAGGACCAGGACATTGTCCAATTCCTCTTCTGGACTTAGAAGGGAAAAGGAATCTTTACCCAAAACTTCCAAGGCCGTGTAACCAAATATTTTTTCCGCTGCGGGATTCCAGGTTTGAATGATGAACCTTCGGTCGATTTCCATATAGGCCAGGGGCATTCTTTCCACCTGCATTAGATATTTCCTGTTGAGATCTTTAAAGGCGGATTCTTTTTCCTTTATATCTTGGATGTTTTCCACCACGCCTATAAATTTTTCAATATCACCATTTCCATTGCGTAAGGTATTGATATTCACCCGAACCCAGAGATGTTTTTGATCCTTTTTTATGTATCTTTTTTCGATCCGGTAGGAATCCATTTCTCCCTGGACTATTTTTCTGAAGTTTTGCATTTCCACTTCTAAGTCCTCCGGATGGGTGAGATCCCCAAAGTTTGTACCTAAGAGAACTTTGCGGTCCATGCCCAACATGGAGGCAAAAGCTCCATTCACCGACAAAATCCGGCCGGTGGGATCGGCGAGTACAAAACCCACGTTGGAGTTATCATAAATCTGTCTCAGGGTTACTTCACTTCGCCGGGTATCGCTCACGTCTTTTAACGTGAGTAAAAGACATTCCTCCGACTGGATGGCCGTGGGAACCATGGAAATTTGCACTGTTTTCAAGTCTTCCGCATTGGTGCGGATGAGCACCTCTTCATCCTGGATCCGTCCCAGGTCATCCATTTTGTCCATGAGAAGTTTACTTACTTCCAGGGAGAGTATTCCCAATTCTGCAGTGCTATGCCCCAGCATATCCTTTCGGGAGAACCCGAAGAAAGCTTCCGCCGCCGGATTAAGTTCTAAGATTTCACCATTGGACTTTCGGATTAGTACCATGACGATGGGAAAATGCTGGAAAATTTGTCTAAAATTTTTTGCATCATCCCTGACGGTTCCCTTCATTAGGACTTCCTTAACCCCAAAGTTTTTTTAAATTTATCCCAATCAAAATACTTCTGGAAAAGTGATTCTATTTCCAAGGCCTTACCGGCGTCAAAGACCTGTAATTTGGTATTTTCGAAGCAGTTTCTCACCACATTTTCCGCTTCCGCCGTATCTTCCTGTACGTACAAACCGGGAATCCCCGTGTCTTCCAATTCCCTTCGGCTTTCATCCAGGAGGTCCGTAACCCTTCCACAGGTGAGGATAATACCACCGATACCCTGCCCGGGAGGTTGGGCCTTATGATAATCAATAATCATCTTCATTCTGTTTTTGCTGCCCGCCCCTAGGATCAAAATATCTGCTGGATGAAGGTAGCTATTCAGATTAAGATATTCCTCCGGAAGGGTTATGATTTTCACCTGGTTGGTAGGACGGGTCCATTTTGCCGTTTCCCTATCCCCTAATGCCTCGCCTTGTTTGAAAGCTTCGTGGATGATTTGCATGGAGGGTTTATCCAAATCCTCCACCGTGGGTAGGTAACCGAAAATTCGCAAGGGATTTTCAAATTTCCCATACATCCGGTTCAGGTAATCTTCCGTAAGGAATTTTTTAGTTTGATCCATTTTCTCCGGAATGATTTTATTAAAAATCACACCCCGGACGTTGCTTTTTTTATAAATGAAATAAGAAAGATCCACTTCCAATTGATCCAGGGCCTTACCAATGCCCCCTCCAGAAAGAAACACCGTTTCTGCTTTTAATCGGTTGGAGACTTCTGCATTGGAAAGCCCAACGATGCCCCCTACACCAGGATGACCTGTCCCTTCTGCCACAATAACCTTTTTGTTTTTCATGGTCTGAACAGCCCTTTCAATATCATTGGCCAGGCTTAGGGTGATGCTCAGGGGGTCCTTGGACTCCATGAATTCTTTTGTGAAACCGGAGGTGAGCCTGACGGGGGATATATCCTGGGGATCGATGTCGGGAATCCCCCCAAATCTTTGGATCACGGCGGCATCCTTGTCGTAAAGACTTCCATCGGGACCTTTTACCATTTCTTGACCCACAGGCTTTATATAGCCCAATTCCGTCGGGTCATAAATTTGTTTCAACAGAGATAGTAAACCCAAGCTGGTCACTGTTTTACCTGCATGCTGTCTGAATCCAGTAACATATATGAAGAGGGGGGGCATGGAAATCTCCTAACAAAAGAATAGGTCTGGACTCTTAGGAATGCAAGATCTTTTCCATCCTAGGGTTTAAGTTGACAAGATTGATCATAAAAAGTTATTTTGAATGGTGTACACCATAGATCTGACCCAACCCAGAAAGGTTTTGGGAGTTCGTTTTTTAACCCCGGATACTTTTGTTTTACGTTTTGACCGGCGCGGTTTCAAATTTGAAGCGGGAAAACATGTTTCAGTCGGCCTCCCGGGGGATGAAACCCGGGAATATTCCATTTTTTCTGGGGAAATGGATGAATATCTAGAAGTTCTCATTCGCCGGGTGGAAGGGGGTCAGGTCTCCCGCCGTCTTTCCTTAGTTCAACCGGGGGATCACGTTCATGTGAAGGGCCCGAAAGGACGATTTCTCCGCTCCAAAGCTCCCGAAGCAGCCCCTCTGGTTCTCATCGCCTCGGGTACGGGCATTGCCCCCATGAGGTCCTTTAT
>CAZUXL010000050.1:0-12314 GCA_964624355.1 uncultured Spirochaetales bacterium | reverse complement strand
CTGCGTCTCCCGGGAGGGCCTTTTACCTAAGAAAACAGAAACCGGGATCACGGTTCTTCCCGGCCGGGTGACCGATTGGTTGCGGTCCGCTACCCTGGAAGATGACTCTCACTTTTACCTCTGCGGCAACCAGGGTATGCTGGAATCCTCGGGGAAAATTTTGATCGAACGGGGTGTTTCCCTGGACCGTATTCATAACGAAAAATATTTTTAGAAGTCCTGGGGTGATCATCCTGGTTCGAATTTTCCCCTAGTTTTATCCGCAGACAAATACACTGACATTAAAACCGGGTAAGGTAAATTCCGGATGAGGCCCATGGTAATTTACCCCCACCTCCGAACCCCAAATTTGCCGGAGGTTCCTGAGTGGTTTTTGTGGGTTCCAAACAGCTTCCTCCTTTTGGGCATTCACCAGGATGAGAAGTTTTTCGATACTAGAGCTTCTGATAAAACCCAGGAGTGTTCCTGTATTTCCTATAAGTTCGTATGATCCCTCAAAAAGGGCGGGGTGATTTTTCCTAAAGGCCGCCAAATGACCCAGTTGTGGAACCCGGGATGGGGAGTGGTAGTTTTCTGTGGGATGACACTTGGGTCTGAGATTCCAATCATCCCCCGAACCCTTGGATGCCTTCCAATCCCATTCACTTCCATAATACAAGGAGGGAATACCCGGTACTAAAAAACTTAAATCCCAGACCAGATCTAAATGAGCGGGATCTTTAAGGACCGAGGCGATCCTGGATACATCGTGATTGTCCAGGAATGTCATGGGTTGGAAGTTTCGACAAAGTCCGCGTGGTCCGAAATGCCGTTCCAAAGTCCAGGTCAGTTCAAAGAAATTCTTGTCATTTAGACTGGACCAAAGGCTTTTATATAATTCGTAATTTGTGACGGAGTCCAGTCCGGCATCGTCCACCCACCGATTATATTCCCCATGGATGACCTCCCCTAAAAGCCAAAATTCCGGGTTCTTTTGACGGCAGTAAGTCGAAAGCTCTTTCATGAAATTGAAATCCAGTACATCCGCCGCATCTAAACGAAGCCCGTCGATACCATATCTATCCATCCATTCCCCAACGGTTTTAAGCAAAAATTCCCTCACCGTTGGATTTTGGAGATTGAATTCAGGTAGGCTGGCGTGACCATTCCAGCCCCGATAGGAAAAAGGGGCTCCCCCTGGTCCGGAGATACCAGGTTTTACATCTTTGTACCAGGACGCTTTTTCACAGTGGCCATCGGAGTTTAATAGTTCCTGGAAAACCTGAAAACTTCTCCCGGTATGATTAAATACTCCGTCAAAAAGGACTTTGAACCCCTGATTTTTTAATGTACTTACCAGTCGGTAGAGATCTTCTTCATTTCCCAATCGGGGGTCAACCCTCAGGGGATCCTGGGTATCGTAACCATGACTTTCCGAGGAAAAGAGAGGGCCAAAGAGAATGGTATCCACCCCCAAGGCCTTCCAGTGGGGTATCCATTCTTGGAGGTGCTGTAACCGGGGAATCGGGGATTGGGAGGGATGATTATGGGTTTCTGCACCCAAGGCACCCAGGGGATAGACGTGGTAGATAAAACTTGGGAGATTTGTTGTCTTTATCATAGCATTTTCCTTTTTATACCTACCGGTAGGTATATTAAATAATGTGAATATACCCCCCTCAAGGAGGGTTCTAAAATCCCTTAAGAATAAATTCCATGCTTAAAATAATGGAGGGTTTTTTGGGCGTAATCTTCTGTCCAGGATAGACGGCGATTTAAGACCATATTCCCATGGGTTTGCATCAGACCAAAAAAAGAAAGGGCGTAGGTTTGGGCCCGGCCTTTCATATTTCCATGGTCTCGGGTAGCATTTTCAAAGAGGGTGATTAAGGAAAAAACGATGCGGGAATACCAGGGGGAAACTGTAGCGGCTTCTTCACTGTCGGGCGGGGCCACACCCAGGGCAAGGGTCAACCGGAAAAAATCTGGATTTTTCACCGCGTCCTGCATCCAAATATCCGACCAGCTTTTTAAGGCAGCATCCATGTTTCCCTGATACGCCCCCTGACTTTCCAGAATGGGACACAACAAACCATACCCGGAGTCGAGGATCTGGGCCAACAGCCCTTGCTTCGATCCAAAGTAGTGGTAAAGGGTGGGTTTGGTAATTCCTGACAGAGTGCAGATTTCCTGTATGCCCACAGCGGAGTATCCGCGCCGGGACCAGAGGCCCAGGGCTTTTTCCTTGATGGCCGTTTCATTATTCATGCCCATAATGTATACCGATCGGTATACAGCTGTCAAGCAGCCACCCTTTGAGAAGGCTACTGGAAAGCTGGCTTATTCCCTCCCTATGGGGTGATCATACTCGGGGACTATCTCCTGGGTGTCATTCTCCAGCATGAGTCGCCGGGTTGTCACCAAGGACCGGGTACTTCCATTACTGTCGGATTCATAGGTGTGTTGGAAATCCAAGATCAGATGAGACCAGTCGGCGTAGTCCGAAAGAACCGATTTTTGCGTGTCAAGGTTGATGTCCAGGGACAAGCCCGTGTCCAAAGTATCCCCATCTCCGTTGAAATCGACCCCCGAGGTTCCTGTGAGACCTAAACCTAGGTTCTCAGAAAGATTTGTCTCCGAAAGATTTACAGCCTGACCTTGGGAAAAGTCCATGGAAAAACCACTCCCATACTCATTTTGAAAAATGCCGCTTTTGTAGCCGTCATTAAAGTATTTTAAAAAGAGAGAGGAAGAATTTTTTTCATCCTTTTGATAGAACTGCCCCCAATAAAACCTGTCACCTTCTTGCGTTCCCACGACCGGCAGTCCAGAAATTTGATAAAGGTAGTTCATAACGCTGAGGTAGTTGGGTTTATAATTCCGGGATTCTGCCCCACCGTGGTGAAGACCCAGGTTGTGTCCCAATTCGTGCATGATGGTGGAAGCCTGGATATTTACCAGCTCCCAGTATTTTTCGCTAGCGGTGAATTTTAGATTGCCCATCGTGGATAAGCCCCATTTCCCCAAGGTCACTAAAAAATCATTTCCCCGGAGTTCTCCCAGTCCGGATGATCCGGCGTTTCCATTCGCCTGCTGGGTATTCCCAAAAAGTAAATAGTGAAAGATTTGCCTGCGGGCTTCGGGGAGGGTGCTATTTTTATAATCATACACATTGGCCAAACCTGGTTCTTTACCCAAGGTCGCCCCGAGGGCAAAAGGAACTTTATGGGAGGGAGGAACCTGGGAGGGGAGGATAAGTTGGTGTTCCCCGTAAAGATCACCCGTATCAAAGTGAACAGCAATGTTTTTAGCCCCGAAGGTGGCCACAACCTTGGTTAGGGCGTCTTTATGGGGAATGATTCCCTCATCTTCTAACCGTCCTGTTTGGTCCATGAAATCCACGTGGATGAAAATGTCTTTTTTTCCGGTCCTTGCACCCCAGTCATAGAGGGGAAGCCCCGCAAAGGTACCTCCTGGGCTTTCGGCCGTATCGGGTATCCCATCCGCATCTCCGTCGGTGGCCCCAGCGGCCACATCATTGGGTCCTCCGGGGGTTGCCCAGGGTGTGCGGACCCAATCTGCGGCGGTGTTCGTATCCCCATTGAGGGAACTTCGGGAATATGAGTAGCCCAGTACAAGGTTTTCTACACTGCTGCCAGCGGCGGGGACCGTGGCTCCGGCCCACTCCGGGCTTAAGTTGGATAAGTTATCGAAACCAATTTTAAGGGAATCGGCGGTTTGGAATCCTGTGGATTGTGCACCAGTGAGCAGTTCCAAGTGACCGCCTGTTTCATCCCAATAGGGGGTGCGGATTCCATCTTTTAGGATAAAGACAGTCATCCCCCCGGAGGTGAGTTGTTGTTCGAATTGTCCCCGAATCAAAGCGTAGGAACCAGGGGGAATTACCAGGGGAGGGAGGGGAAATATTTCTGGTTGGTATGAGGTGGGGGGGGAGCCTTGCTCTATGTAATAACTTCGCAGGTGATAACGGCTAAGCTGGGCGGATTCCGTGGGATGGATATTGGTGACCTCAAACCAGGTGGGTGTATTGTAGTACAAATGCCCCCCTAGTTCTGTGATTTTTAGAGTACCCATACTATTTATATCCGGGACGTAAGATGCGGGGGGGAATTCAAACCACTGCCCCTCTTCATACCACCCCTCACCGGTTCGAAAAAGATCTTCAGTTTCTATTACCCCGTTTCCGATGATCATGTTTGCCTGATCGGCACCAAGAATGACCCCTGTGTACCATCCGTTTCCGTAGTAAGTTAGGGCGGTTCCCGGAGAATTTCCTGTGAGGTTGATGCGGACCAATCCCACATCGACCCAAGAAAAAATCTGAAGATCTGATGGCCAGTTTCCAGGACGTTTAAAGTGAATTGTGAAGGACTTGGCAGAAGGTCTAGTATTTATGGTAATCCCTGAGGATTTTGTACCATCTGGACTGAGGGTCCTTATGGTAAATTGATAAATGGTTTCATTTACCAGATTGGGAATGGTTACACTGTTATTGGGAAAATTTACTTGGATGGGGTTGGCTCCAGGAGAAACTATTTCAACCCCGGAATAACTGCTTAAGGGATTAAAAGTCCAGGATAATTGAACATTGCCATTGCCGTTTTGTGAAAAGGCATCCGTCACATCCACGGGGACGATGGGTGTTGGATTCGTCGGAGGTGGGGTTAAGGGGGCACAAGCCGAAACAGATAGTATAAATAAAAGTAGAACCGATTTCTTCATAAATACACTATAACACAATCCTTGTAAAACTCCCAGATGGAGGCTTTACAAGGATAGAGGAAACAGAGGAAACCTAAGACTCCCTCTGTGCCCCGGGGATTTCCTAATCCTGTTCTAATAAAAGAGTTTTTGTGGGAGCATCGCAGACTTCAGAGGGGCCGTAGTATTGGATGGCGCCGGGGAAGAGGTAGGAGGTTTCAATTGCCCATTTTTCCCGGTTTTTTGCAAAGGTCATGAAAGGTTTTCCTTCCAATTCCACTAAGGCCTTGCGGATCACGGGTTTGGCTTTTCCATGGCGCTGCTCCAGGTTCATCATCATCGTGATGGGAATACCCCCGGCAATCCATTTTTCGGCGGATTTGTGGGTATTTTTCACGCTGGAGAGATAACCGGTGAGGCCGGCGTTGAACAAGACGAAGGCTGTGTATCCCAAACTGTAGCAGTAATCCGCATCAAAGTTTGAGGGGAAGGCGCATCGGCCTTCGTATCCGAAGAAGTGGCTCAACGCGGCGAATTTACCGGAGTATTTTCCAGCCTTGGTCCAGTCTTTGAGCTTGCACTTGACCATTTCGATCACCAGTTTTTCGGTTTCGATCAGGGAAACCTGAACGTTCCCGTGGCTGTCCCGATCCAGGAATAGCTGGCGCTGAATGTCCGCGGGGAGACTTTCCAGAACCTTGTGGTTGTCTTTTTTTAGATGCGTTTTCAACCAAGCCAGTTGTGCTTCCAGTCCAGCGGCTTTTTCAAATTCCTTTGCCCCTTCCTGGTCATGGGCCAGAACGTCGGAGAGTTGGGAAATGAGGGCTCCCACTTCGGGGATAAACTCGATCAAACCTTCGGGGATTAAAGCCACTCCGAAGTTCAGACCTTTCTCAGCCCGGGCGGCGACCACTGAGGCTACATATTCGATGATCTCATTCAAACTACTTTTCTTGGCGGCGATTTCCTCCCCGACAAGGCAGATATTGGGTTGAGTTTGGAGGGCACATTCCAGGGTGATGTGGCTGGCGGACCGGCCCATGAGTTTCACAAAGTGCCAGTATTTTTTTGCGGAAAGGGCGTCGCGGCCAATGTTCCCGATGAGCTCTGAGTAGGTTTTACAGGCGGTATCGAAACCAAAGGAGGTTTCGATGTGCTCGTTTTTCAGATCCCCGTCGATGGTTTTGGGACAGCCCACAACTTGGGTTGTTGCCCCGATTTTTTTAAAATATTCTGCCAAAACGGCGGCGTTGGTGTTGGAATCATCCCCTCCGATCACCACCACTCCGTTGAGATTGTTAGCCTTGGCGACGGCCACGACTTTGTCCAGTTGTTCCTGGGTCTCAATCTTGTCCCGTCCGGAACCGATGATGTCGAATCCTCCGGTATTCCGGTACTCATTCATAATTTTATCGGTGATTTCGATGAATTGACCGTTAATCAGACCGATAGGGCCACCGAGGAATCCCAGAAGTTTGGATTTCTTGTTGCCCTTTTTCAACCCGTCATAAAGACCGGCGATCACGTTGTGTCCCCCGGGAGCCTGACCACCGGAGAGGATGACTCCCACGGTGAGAGCTTCAGCTTTCTTTGGACCTTTTCCCTTGGCAATTTTAGCCACGCCTTGTCCGAAGGTGGCAGGGAAGAGTTCTTTAAGTTCTTTTTCATTGGCCACAGCACCCGTGGCCTTACCGATGGTGATTTCGATTTGGTCCAAGTCCTGTTTCAGGACAGGTGGTAGTTTGGGCTCGTATTTGTAACGGGCCTTTTGTAGGGCTGATTTGCTCATGAAAGTCTCCTTGTTCTACGGTATTAAGCTGTAGAATTATCTGTGAATATTTATTGCGTTACTTTAGTGAGTGAGGGGGGGGTGGGTCAAGTCCGTTCTCCATAGGTGTTTTTATGTTATGGAACTAGTTTTTAGTCCAAAACTCTCCCCGTGTTCCCCCCGGCCTTTAGGTTCCACGTGAATCATCACGTCCATCACTTCCGGGATGGCGGTTTTCAAGGCTTTTTCCAAATTTGTTGCCAGATCGTGGGCTTGGGCCACTGTCAGGGTCGGATCCACTTCCACATCCATATCTATTAAATAGTGGGGGCCGAATTTTCTGATTCTGGTTTTGTGGGGATTAAAGATGCCCGGGGATTTTTCCGCACATTCAAAAACCTCTTTGTAGAGATGGGTATCCTCCAGTCCATCCATGACCTCTAGGCTGGTTTCCTTGAAAATCCCCCAGCCTGTGCGCATCACCCAGAATCCCACCAAGAAGGCCGTCAAAGGGTCCAGCCAGCTCCAGCCAGTAAAAACGGCCAAGGCTGTTCCCGTGAGCACCACTCCGGAGATGACCACGTCGCTGGCCATATTTCGGGCGTTGGCTTCCAACATGAAAGACCCGGTTTTTTTTGAAACGAAACCCAGATAGAGCGAGAGTAAAATTTTCCCCAAAATGGAAAAGCCCACGACCCCTAGAGTCCAGACCGCAGGAAGGGCGGGGAGGTTGCCGGAGACGAAATTTTGTACGGCAGTTAGGGAGAGCTGGGCTCCTAAGAAAAAGACCACGAAGGCCAAAACCTTGGACCCCACGGTATCCGCCCTAGCATGGCCGTAGGGATGATCCGTATCCGGGGGTTGTAGGGCAATTCGAGCTGCTATCACCGTCATGATAGAAATGAGTACGTCCCCGGAGGAGTCCATTCCATCACCCAAAACCGCCAGGGAATTTCCGAAAATCCCAGAAAGGATCTTGGAAGTTGCCAGGAGGGCATTTCCAAAAACCGCCACCATACTCGCCCGGGTGACCGCTGACTCCGGTGAAAAACTCAATGGTCTTCCTCGGGAATTTCCCTTTCGGGTTCTTTAATTTCATATTCACCCTGACGTTCATAGGCTTGATAAGCAATCATTCCCAAACTGACCAGGGAGGAGAAGTAGAGGGGGAGAAAAAGATACCAGAATTTCCGATCCCAGTAATAAGTGAACTCCAGGAGTTTCTGGGCCCCCTCGTTGAAGAATATGCCTTTTATGGTGCTGCCCAAAGGATGATTCAGCAGGGTATCCAGCCCCAGGGAAAGGACTGCAAAGAATCCGAAGGAAATTAAAATAAACAAAAGGATGTTCAGGTTATCCCGGGACAAGTTGTAGGGTATGCCTTTTTCTTCAAAATATTTCCAGGAAACAGGGCGTTTGGGAAAACCGGCTAAATTCCAAAAACTCAGGAAAAAATTTCCCAGGGTAAATAATGTGGTGAAAAGGGCCACGAACCATGTGCCAGGGAATTCTGGGGCTTGGGACATAACCAATTGGTAATGAAAAAAAGTGGCATAGCCGAAGGATAGGATAAAACCTAAAATGAAGGCCGTGATGAACCGGATCATTTGACCAGACCTCCAAAAAATTCCTTCGGGAGATCCCGAAAGTAGGTGTAGGCTTTTTCGAGACTGGAAATACTGATCCGTTCATCGATGCCGTGGATTCTCTGGCCATAGGCGTCCATGGTCATGTCCTGATCGAAAAGGCAGTAGCCATATACCTGAGTGCCCTTTTGCCTCCAAAAGCGACCATCGGTGACTCCTCCGATAAACATGTCCATGAGGTGGGCGTCGGGATGGGCCTTTTGAAGTAAATTTTCTGTGGCTTCATAGAAGGGCCCTCCTGAGTGGGAAGAGTTGGAGGGGAAAAAATCTAATACTTCAAAGGTGAATTCCCGGGCGAGTTCCGGTCCCAGGATGGTTTTTACTAACTCGATAACCACCTCCGGGGTCTGACCCCCGGGGACATCCTGGGGAAGAAAACGAATATCCAGTCCCAATTCCCCACTATCGGGGATGATATTAATTTTAGTGCCGCCGCTCAGGAGGTTGGGGCTGATGGTCGTGCGGCCGGCGGTGTGAAGGAACCTGGCCATGCCGGGGTTTCGTCGGCTGAGGGTCTTTAATGCGGTTCGTTCGCCCCAACCGGTACTCAGGGCCATTTTTTCCCAAGGAGTTTTACCCATGGCTTTGGCCATGGTTTTGTAGGCGGGGTGTGGGCGCAGAGGCGGGTTCCAGTCCTCCACCAGAACGACGACCCGGGCGATCTTATCCAGGGCATTTTCCATTCCATAGGGCATGGAACCGTGACCAGGAGTTCCTTTGGTTCTTAGCTTTAACCAACAGACCCCCTTTTCTCCCAGATTTATAGCTGCCGCAGGACCGTGGGTGGTGGGTAGGAAGAATCCTCCCAATTCCGTGACCATATAGTCGCATTTCACCTTATCCCAGTGGTCCCTGGTGAGAAACCTCGCTCCATAAGTTCCCGCAGCCTCTTCATCCGCCAAAGCAAAATAAGCTAAATCTCCTGAAAAAGGGCCGTGATTTTTTACCGCTTGAGCCAGTCCCACCGCCTGTGTAGCGGTCCAGCAGAGCATGTCCACGGCACCTCGACCCCAAATTTGTTCTTGATCCACCACAGCTTCAAAAGGGGGGTGAGACCATGTCTCTCGCTGGGCTGGGACCACGTCCATGTGGCCCATATATGCCAGGGAGAGGGCTTGGGGGTCTGTCCCTGGGATTCTCACCAAGAGGTTGCTTCGTCCCGGTCTGGTTTCCAGTATTTCTGAAGGGATGCCGTAAGAATTAAAAAAGTCCTGGAGTAACTGGGCACTTCGGATCTCCCCTCCGGAATCCGGATCCCCGGTGTTCACACATTGGTTCTGGATTAATTGTTGAAACAACGGGAGAACCTGGTCTTGAAAAACAGAATCTTGGGGGTCAGACATGATAAACCTCCCCCTCAGAATAGGGGAAATCTCATTACGGGTCTAGGTAGAATTATCCATTACCCTTTGAAAGACTTGGAAAAACTAAATAATTTAGGTATGTTAGCTTTAAATATATCGCCGGTACGCCGGAAAAAAAGGGAAGCTATGAAAAAAGCACTTCTTTCTGTTTTACTTTTAGGGGCCTTGGTCCTTCCTTCTTATAGTCTTGGAATTGGAGCTGCATTTACCCCCAACTTTGGATTTACTTCCAATGTCTCCTCTAGTCCAGCCGGAGCCGCATTGACCCTGAAATTGGATTCCGCCCCCTACGTTTTTGGTTTTGGTGCCAGTCTTGGAACTGGTTACTCCGCTGTGGGCTTTACGGCCGATCTTTGGATGGCCAAGGGTAAACTCATCGATTTTCTAAATTACTATGCAGGCCCCGGCATCTACCTGGGGTTGGCTGGTAATAATAACGACTTTAGAATGAATGGCGGTCTTCGGATTCCCATTGGTGTAAATGCCTTCCTTTTAAATAACACCTTGGAATTGTTCCTGGAATTGGCACCGGCTTTCGGAATTTTATTGGCCGATCCTGTGAGGTTTCCCACCCTGGGCCTTCAAGGGGCATTTGGTTTCCGGTTCTGGTTCTAATTTATGATGGAACTTCTGGCCCCAGCGGGGAATGTGGAAAAACTTAAATTTGTTCTTCAGTATGGAGCCGATGCGGCCTACATGGGTTTTTCCAGTTTTTCCCTGCGAAGCCAGGCCGGTGGAATGGAAGAATTGGATCCAGGAGAACTTAAAAAAATCCTGGGTCCCAAGAAGCTTTATGCAGCCTTGAACTCTTACTTTCTTCCGGATGATTTAAAAAGATTGGATGATGAACTGCCTAAACTTCAGGATTATCCCATATCTGCTTTTATCCTCTCGGATATGGGACTTTTACCTCTTTTAAAAAAACACTTTCCCCATACCGAACGTCACCTCTCCACGCAAGCCAATTGTTTGAATCAGGGGTCCGCCCGGGTCTACGGCGATCTGGGATTCTCCCGGATTATTCTCGGTCGAGAAGTACCATTGGACCAAATCCGGATAATTCGCGATGCCGTTCCAGACTTGGAACTGGAGGTGTTTGTCCACGGAGCCATGTGTTGGGCATATTCCGGACGGTGTTATCTCAGCAGGGGAATGGCAGGAGCAGGGCGAAGCGGGAATACCGGGGATTGCACTCAAAGTTGCCGATGGGATTACAAACTATACTTGGAAGAAGCCCAGCGTCCCGGGGAATTTTATGAAGTGGACGAGGAAGATGGGCACACCTCCCTCCTATCCAGTCGGGATTTGAAGATGATCGATCATCTTCGAGACCTTCAGGATGCGGGGGTGGATTCGGTTAAGATCGAGGGTCGTCAAAAAAGTGCCTATTACGGTTCTTTGGTGACCCGGGCTTATAGGGCTGCCTTGGATGAATTGGACGGGAAAGTTTATCCTTGGACCGAAGAGCACAAAATGGCCTTGGAAGAAGCACCCCACAGGGATTTTTCCTCGGGCTTTTTCTTTGACAAGGAAATGATGGAAACTCCCAACGAGAAGGATCTCCATCTCAGTCATGCCTTCCTTGGGTATATTGGGGACTACGCCGGAGAGGGGGAATGGGAACTCATGGTTCGAGGTCCCTTCCGAGCCGGTCAGACCTTGGAAATCCTCTCCCCCGATGGTCCTACGAAACAGGATACCACCTGGGTAATCCGGGAAAGGACCTTGGGCATTCAGACGGAGGTTAACCCAGGGGCGGTGCGCAGAACTTATACGATCAAGTCCGCCCAACCCCTGAGCAAAGGAATGATTCTCCGTACCCTCAAAGCCGGGTCAATTTAAAACCCCGGGCTTCCAGGAGATTCAGGACGGAATCTTTTCCCACCAGATGGGCTACACCCACGACCATGAAGAATTTTTGATCTTCCCCCACCCATAGGTTCAATTTATCGGCCCATTTTTTATTTCTTTGGATGATGAAACGGTCATACAACTCGGGGAGGGCTTCAAGACTATTCAAATATTCCTCTTGAAGCAGTTTATCATCCCCCCGAATCCATGCCTTGACTAACTTATCCAAGTAGCCTTTGAAGTCTTGGGTTTGTTTGATGGTTTCTTTGAGACTGACGATCTGTTCACCGATTTTTTCAGGAGCCAGAATGCTTAGCTGATACTCCATGGTTTCCAAGGGTCTCAAGTCTTTTTTCGCTGCGGCGTACCGGGTAAAAAACCATTGGTCCACACCCAAATCTGGTTTTAACCCTGTTTGTTGAATCAATTTTAAAGAAATACTTAGATCCACATACCAAGGTTGAAAGGGTTCCAGATCCTGCAGTCTCAAACCCAACTGAGGGAGCAAGGGATTTAAAATATCCAGGGTTTCCTGGTCCAGAAAGGATGACAGGGTTTTTCCCGGAGGTAATTGAATCCGGGCCATGAGTACAGCGGGATCGGCTTTTTGAGCCAGATCGGTCTCCAGGATGAGAATCCCCGACCGATCATATGCTTGAGTTACACTATGGGGGAGGGGGTACATTTCTTCAGTTCCAAAATGGAGGGACCCTAAAATGGTAATTTCCCCCGGACTTCCCGGCAGGGTCACCCGGTAAGCCAAGGGGCTTGAGGATGATTGGGGAGTCTGTGGTCCAGGGGAAGTGGTACAGTTGAAAAGCAAAAGAGCGGTTAAAGCAATTTGTAGTTTTTTCATATTTATCTTATGTTGACATTTTTTTTACATCGTGTTAAGGTCTTGGCCGTACTCGGGATATAGCGCAGGGGTTTAGCGTACTAGTCTGGGGGACTAGTGGTCGCCGGTTCAAATCCGGCTATCCCGAT
>CAZUXL010000049.1:24657-24930 GCA_964624355.1 uncultured Spirochaetales bacterium | reverse complement strand
CAGGAAAGGAAAGACACGGGGTAATTTCATCTTCGCCTCCTTAGGACAGTCTTATTCGAGGGGTACTTTACATCAAAACCCGGTAAGGATCCTCCATCATATCTTTCCCGGTCGAGAGCAAGTATTCACCAGTCCCTGTTTGTTCACCAGCATATTTATTAAAGTGGACTTCCCCGTATTGGACCGGCCGTAAAAGGCAAATTCCGGGACCTCGAGATCGGGATACTGGGAAGGATTGGTGGCACTTTTTATAAACTTGGCAGAAATGATTTT
>CAZUXL010000049.1:0-24647 GCA_964624355.1 uncultured Spirochaetales bacterium | reverse complement strand
GCGGGTGAGTATACTCGCCGGAGAAGGGAATGCCTAGGATCTATAACCTCGCTATTTTATCATCAGGCCGGTAATGTATAGAAGGAGCATCCCAAAAAATACACCGGTAAGGATGGTCCACCGCATTTTTGATGCTAATTGGACCCAGTAAATCAAGCCCCCTGTCCAGGCTCCGATAATTGCCGGCACCCCTCCTATGAGGCCGAGCAGGGTCAACATCCCCAGTGAAGGTTTATAGCGCAAAATGGGGGCTATAATGCCGAGTCCTTCGGTTAAATTTTGAAGGATAAAGCCGATCACTAGGAAAGTGCCCAAGGAGGCGGCTCCTATACTGTAGGCTGCCCCGATAGCCAGTCCTTCACCCAGGTTATGTAAACCAATTCCGATGGCAATCATAAAGGCAAGACGTATCCCTGAAGCATTTTCATCAATCCTAGCCCCCTGGACTTGTCTCCGAGCAATTACAAACAGAATCATAAAGGTCGTGAGGATACCTACAGCTATAAGTGGGAACCGTCAATCGGTCTTGAAGCGGTCGATTTTGGCCTTGACTCCGGATATGAGTTCGGAGTTGGTGAGGACGAGGGACTTCACCTCCTGAACGGCACCTTGGATGTCACGGGTCCCGTAGGAGATCTCGCCGATGCCTTCCATGATCTCCCCGCTAAGGCTCAAGAGAATCTTCATCTGTGCAAAGACGCCTTCGGATCCACTGCGCATCATGTCCGCGCCGTGAGATATCTCGGTCTTTACGTCCATCATTCGGGAAATGGAAAGCATGATCCGCGAGGAGCCCTGGCCCTGTTCCCTCAAAGCCGTCCGCACGAGATCTGCTAGGTTGTTGGCCTCCGTGATCCGGTCGGAGATCGCCCCGAAGGCCTCTTCGGCCCTGGAGGATTCGTCGCTGACGGCCTTGATGGAAACCTTGACAGCGTTGAGGCCCGAGCCGGTTTTCTTGGCCTGAAGCGAGGCGTTCTCAGCAAGCTTGCGGATCTCATCGGCGACGACGGAAAATCCTCGTCCGGATTCTCCGGCATGAGCGGCCTCGATGGCAGCGTTCATGGCCAGAAGGTTTGTCTGAGCCGCGATGGTCGCTATGGCTTCGTTGGCTTCGAGAAGAGCCTCCGACTGAGCGGACACCTCTTTGACCTTCGAGGTGACTGCCATGAGTGCTCCGTTGCCGAACTCGGAGGAGGCCACGAGCTGGGTGAAGCTCTGGGACATCTTCTCCACCGTTTCAGTCACGGACCTCAGGTTGGCAAGCATTTGTTCGACTGAGGCCGAGGATTCGGAGATGTGAGAGCCCTGTATGCGGATACCCTGGATGACCGACTCGATCTGGCGGTTGATCTCTTCGGTGGCCGAAGTGGATTGTGTAACGCTACCCGTTTGGCTTTGTACCCGATCTAGGGCCATTTCGAGGTTCTTGTTGATCTGCTCCACACCTGCTGCGGTTTCGGTCATTCTTGTCTGAAGGGATTGGCCATTCTCCTCGAGCAATATCTGAGAAGCCTTGATTTCAGAGACGAGGGTCTTCAAATTTGCCAGGAATGTATTGAAGGTAGACGCCAGGTGGTGGAGTTCGTCCCGATTTTTGGGTAGAACCAGGTTGCGTGTCAGGTCCGCCTCACCTTTGGCGAGATCCTCCAAACTTGTAGCCACCATTTTGATTGGTCTGCTGATGCTCCGGATGAGGAACCAAAGTAGTAAGGGTTGGGTCACAATTGCCAACAGGATCATCCACATGATGGCTGACTCCGCCAGTCCCGCATGGCTTTTAGCCCTCTCCACCGATTCTTTCACACTCTGTTCGATCTTGTCCCCCAGGTTTGCCATGTATCCTTCCATGACTTTGAAGGTCTTCAAAAATTTTTCCAGCTGGATTTTGGCGGCCACAGGATCTTCGACCCCCAGACGGGTTTGTCCAGTGGCCGTTTTGATATAGTCCTTGATCGCGTCCAGGGCCCTAATGTTGGCCTCTTTGAGGTCAGGATTCAAGGGGAGTTTTAGATTAGCCGCCATGACTTCCAGGAAGGTCGCCGAATGTTCCTCCAGATTCTGGAGCACCCCAGCCTTCTCCGCCTCGTTATTCAACTCTCCTGCAGTGATTGCGGAAGGAACATCTCACCGCAGGGCATCATGCATCATGTCTCCAATCATAGTGTTGCGCAGGGCGGATGTGGTTACAGCAAGATTGCCCACCTCTTCGGGGAAGAGGGAAGCTACCAAATAACCACTGAGGGATACGACCGCGACGAAGGCGAAACTCAGGACCCCATAAGCGATCAGTCTGGTATTTATGGTGAAGGAACTTGCCATGAAGGCCTCCTTTGATTGGAAAATCTTCCAACAACAATGTTCGTATAGAATTTTTTAAATTCAAGGCAAGATTTCTAAAAGTCCTGAGAACTGGGACAGTATGAGAGAACTTCCTAGTGTCATGACCCAAAGAGATTGTACCTGATTGGTTACACTTTAGGGGTAATCAACAACCCAGAGCGTATTTCTGACCGGTTCAGTAATATTTTCAGTTTTCCGCTTGATTTCATCGGAAAACTGAAAATATTTGCGGTATATTCCGTTTAAAAAGAAATATTTCAGACAAGTTTAGGGGAAAAAATGAAAAATTATGATATCGATCGGAGATTAGGCTTTTCGAGAATTGATGAGAAGACTAAAAAGTATTTGAAAGAATCCTGGCTATTCATCAACCCCGAACTTCCCGGCATTCTCACTGCCTTTTATCAGCATTTAAGCAGTGAACCTTCGATCGCTAAGATTCTGGGAAGCCAAACCGAGAGGCTCAAAGGCCTCCAAACGCAACACTGGCAAAGACTTTTTTCGGGAAACTTTGACCTGGAGTATATGAACGGTGTTTACACCGTGGGAATGGTTCACAAACGTATCGGTCTGGAGCCTCGGTGGTATATCGCGGGCTATAGCTACGTTCAGTGCCTCATAATCAATGCCGTGGTCAAAAGATTTAGGGGAAAAAGAGAACACCTAGCGGAGCTGCTCTGTGCCACCACCAAGGCCATCCTTTTCGATATCGATCTAGCCATTACAGCCTATCATGACGCTTTAGAAGAGGAAAAACAAGTGGTGCTGGGTTCCGTTGTGGATACCTTCGGGATTGCCCTTGATCGATTGAAGCAAGGGGACTTGGACTACCTGATTCAGACCGAGGTTTCAGGGGTGTTTATAAAGATGAAGACGGATTTGGAGAGTACCATAGAAAGACTGAGGGATACTATTAAACGCATTCTTCAGGGGTCAATAGAAGTTCAAACCAGCGCTCAAGAGATCGCCCAAGCGGCCACGGATCTTTCCAGTCGGACAATCCAACAGGCCACCAATATACAGGAAACGGCTGCTCAAGCCGTGGAAATTACCCGACTTGTGAAAAAAACGGCGAATAACTCCTCTGAAATGGCGACACTTGTGGCCAGTGTCAAGATTAGCAGTGGGATCGGTGAAACCGTCGCGGAGGAAGCATCCAGAATGATGACCAAGATCCAAGAGTCCTCCGGAGCGATATCTGAAATCGTGGAAGTCATTGAAAACATCGCCAGCCAGACAAATCTCCTCTCCATGAATGCAGCCATAGAGGCTGCCCATGCAGGTCAGGCGGGAAAGGGGTTTGAAGTTGTGGCGGGAGAGGTTCGCAAACTGGCCAATGAGGCCAAAGAATCTGCCATGAAAATCAATACCCTCATCAAAAACTCTCTCGAAATAACCGCCATGGGAGCGAAGTTGGTGAAGGAATCCGGTGAAAAGTTCAAGCAAGTCGTCCAAGAGGTTTCCGCTATCGCCGCCTTGGTTACGGGCATTTCTCAGGCCTCCTACGAGCAGGCTCAGGGTGTGGAGCAGATCAATATCGCTGTGAATGAAATGAGTACTATGACAAATGAAAACTCTGCCATGGTTCAGGAAACCTTGGCAGCAGCCCAAAGTATGGAAAGGCTTTCGGTGAAACAGACCCAAGTTTTGTCGTTTTTCAAAGTCCAATAAAAAAAGTCACAGTTGTGTAAGATACTGAAAGCGAAAAATTGATCCGCAAAAGGAAGAAGTTTCCCAGAAATAACTTGACTATTTTTTAAACTGAAACTATTATCATATTTTAGAAAATGGTGATTTTACAGATCCTTGTGCTTTGATAAATCACCCGATCAAGTGGCTGTAGCAGAATAAGTTTGCTTACTTGAAGGAGATAAATTATTCAAAATTCCATGACTTTTGATCGCGAGACCCGTCTTCATTTTGCAAAAATAACAGAGGAAACCAGTGAAAATCTTCGGGAGGTATGGAAAAAACTAGAATCAGAACTCCCTAAAGTTCTTGATCTTTTTTATGAACATCTAGGCAGCGAGCCCACACTTTCCAAGATTTTGGGATCTCATGTGGGCAGATTAAAAAAGGTTCAATTTGAACACTGGGGGAGGCTGTTTTCTGGACGTTTTGATACAGCCTACATGGAAGGGGTCTACCATATAGGTATGGCCCATAAACGTATCGGTCTAGAGCCCCGGTGGTATATTGCCGCCTACCAATTCATTCTCAATTCCATGGTCAATATTGTGCTTCACTGTTATAGGCACCATAAAAAGCGGATTCCAGCCATTATAACTGCCATGAACTCCGCTGTCTTTCTTGACATCGATTTAGTGCTGACAGCCTATCAAGATGCCATGGAACGAGAAAAAGTCGAGCAAATATCCATCGTCACGGATAAAGTTGTTTCTGAAATGAGCCAAGATATTGAGGATGTTAACAGCCAAGTTAACATCCAGAATAACGGAGTCGTGGAAACCTCGGCCACAACGGAGCTTATTTTTAACAATCTAGGGGGTTTAAACAATCTCATTAGAGAGCAGGCCGCCAACGTTATTCAATCCTCAGCCTCCGTTGAGCAAATGATAGCGAACATACAAGCGGTTACCAAGACCATTGATTTTATGAGTAATACCTTCGCAAATCTGCAAATTGCTTCGGACGATGGAAAAACCAAGATATCCAATGTGGTGGAAATTATTAATCATATCTCCGAACAGTCTGAAAAACTCCAAGAAGCCAACGGGGCCATAGAATCCATTGCCTCCCAAACCAATCTTTTAGCGATGAATGCGGCTATCGAGGCAGCCCATGCCGGGGATGTCGGCCGAGGATTTGCTGTGGTCGCTGATGAAATCCGTAAACTAGCTGAGATGTCCAATATCCAATCCAAAGAAATTACCTCGAATATTAAGACCATCCGAACATTCATTCAAACAGGAACCACGACCTCGACCGTAGCGGATAATTCCTTCCAATCCATTCTCGACCAGATCCGGCTCCTCGCCCAATACCTTGGTCAGATTAAGATAGCCATGGATGAACAGAGCGAGGGATCCCGACAAATCCTTGAGGCCACTACACAAATCAACGGCATCACAACCCAAGTACGAGCTGGTTCGGGGAAAATGATGGAGGACATTCAGGCAATTAATACGGAAATGCAGAAACTACTCACCGGAAGCGCACATGTTCAAATTAAAACAAAGGCGTTATTAAACAAAACGAAAGCCATAACTAATTCTGTGGTACGGACTGTTCATTGATTCCGGTGGATGACTGCCACTTCAGAAATTTCTTTGGAATCTCTTCACTCGAATGAATCTAGAAGGTCGGAAAACCTGGGTTCCGACAATCGAAATGAGAAAAATATTCCATACCTGAACAACGGCTTTAAGGCTAAGACGAGCATGATTTACCAAAGGATTAGCAAGCACGCGGGTTGAAAGACTTATTGGTTGAGGCCATCACCCTAGCAAGGCACATGTATCAAGAAGATAAGTCATGATTCCCATGATTTTAGTTCTGCATCCGGGAGAACATCGAAAAACATCGGACTGGGGCCATCATGGAATTTACTACCACCATAACCATGGAGTAGTCCATAGATAAGGACAAAGGCAATCTAAAGGGCCTTCAACTGGACAAGAGGCCCTTTCAATTAAATTATTTAATAAAAAAGCCCCGGCATCACCAGGGCTTTTTCTTACATCAAAACCCGGTAAGGGTCCTCCATCATATCTTTCCATTCCTTCAGGAATCCGGCTCCCACGGCCCCGTCCACCACCCGGTGGTCGCAGCTTAGAGTTGCTTTCATTACCTTGCGGATAACCACCTGGTCGTTATCATTCACCACCGGAGTCTTCGCAGTGGTTCCCAGGGCCAAAATCGCAGCTCCGGGAGGATTGATAATCGCTGTGAATTCTTCGATCCCAAAGGCTCCCAGGTTGGAAATGGTAAAAGTCGCCCCGGTGTATTCCTCCGGTTTCAAGGTTCCAGCCCGGCCCCGGTCGATCAAATCCTTGAGTTCGCTGTCGATTTGAAGGATGCCCTTGCTGCCGCAGTCCCGGATCACCGGGGTGATAAGACCATCGGGTTGGGCTACCGCCATACCGATATCCACGCTGGAATGGTTCTGGATAAAATCCCCTTCCCAACTGGAGTTCACTCCTTGGTGGCGCTTAAGGGCTTCGGCCACAAACTTGATGATGAAGGGATTAAGTCCTACTTTTTCCTTCCGCTTTTCGTTGATCCTTTCCCGGGCTTCCATGAGACCATCCATTTCCACCGAAAGTGTCAGGAAAAAATGAGGAGCCGTGAAGAGGCTTTCAGCCAGCCTCTTGGCGATCACCCCGCGTTTTCGGGACACAGGAATCCTTTCATCGTTCAGGGCACTGGGGAAAACAGAGGGCGAACGTGGAGCTGAAGCCGCCGCAACCGCAGCGCCTTTCCACGATTCCACATCGGAGCGGATAACCCGGCCTTCAGGACCAGTTCCTGGGATTTGGTTTATATCTAAGCCCTTCTCTGAGGCTATCCTTTTAGCCAAAGGGCTGGCTTTAACCCGACCGGAGGAAGGGGCTGGTGGTGGGGTCGAACCGGGGACAGTCCCTGGTTGAACTGGGGACTGTCCCTGCACCGTCCCTGCTCGTACCGGGGACTGTCCCTGCACTGTCCCTGCACCGGCTGGGGTCTGTTCCTGTACCTTCCCCTTAGTCTCCACCATCAAGGCCGAATAGTCTTCCCCAGGTTCCCCGACCACTGCAATAGGCTCTCCGACTTTAGAACTGGACCCTTCCGTTTTAATTATTGCTAAAATGGTCCCATCGTAGTCCGACTCGTATTCCATGGTTGCCTTGTCGGTTTCCACGTCGCAGAGGACCTGGCCGACTTTAACCTTATCCCCAACTTTCACCTTCCATTTTTGTATCCCGCCCTCCTCCATCGTGGGAGAGAGGGCTTTCATCATCATTTGTTCTGCCATGGTTTCATTCCTATCTGTAAAGAGCTCGTTTTACGGCTGCGGTGATTTTAGCCACGGTGGGCTGAACTTCCAATTCCAGAGTGTGATTGTAGGGCATGGGAATGTCCTCGCTGGCCACCAATTCCACTGGGGCGTCCAGATCATCGAAACAGTTTTTCTGGACCAGGGACTGGACCCAGCTTCCCACAGAGCAATGAGGCCAGGCTTCATCCACCACCACAGCCCGGTTGGTTTTCCGCACGGAATTGTAAATGGTTTCTTCGTCCAAGGGCCGAAGGGATCTCAAGTCCACCACCTCCGCACTGATTCCTTCCTTGGCCAGTTCTTCCGCCACTTGAAGGCACATGAGAACTGGTTTTGAATAAGAGATTATGGTCACATCTGTGCCTTCCCGCTTAACGTCGGCCTTACCAAAGGGAATGATGTATTCTTCCTCCGGGACCTCGCCTTTCAAGCCGTAGCTCATTTCACTTTCCAGGAAAATGACGCAGTTATCGTCCCGAATGGCGGCCTTTAAAAGTCCCTTGGCATCGTAGGGAGTCACGGGGGCTACCACGATGAAACCGGGAACATGGACAAAATAGGTGGCGAAGGATTGGGAATGCTGGCTGGACAGGTACTCCGCCGGACCATTGGCTCCCCGGACTACCATGGGCATCTTAAACTGTCCTCCGGACATATAGCGCATTTTGGCCGCGTTGTTGATCAATTGGTCAATGGCCAAAAGGCCGAACTGGAAGGTCATCCATTCCACAATGGGCCGCATTCCCCCCATGGCCGCTCCCACTCCCAAACCGGTAAATCCCAGCTCGGCAATGGGAGTATCGATTACCCGGTCTTCCCCGTACTTGGCCAAAAGGCCTTTTGTTACTTTATAGGCCCCGTCGTACTGGGCCACTTCTTCCCCCATGATGATCACGGTGGGGTCTTTTTCCATTTCTTCATCGATAGCCTGTCGGAGGGCTTCGCGGTAAGTAATTATTGCCATAGTTTCTCCTCCTTAGGCGTAAACATCATCGTACATGGTCGACATCTCTGGTTCCGGACTGGCATCGGCAAATTCCACCGCAGCTAAAACCTGGGCCTTCACTTCTTTTTCCAAAGCCTTCACGTCTTCTTCCGTAATCATGCCTGCTTCTTCCATACGCTTTTGCAAAAGGATGATGGGATCTTGTTGAAGGAAGGCCTCGGTCTCTTCCTTGGTGCGGTACTTCGCAGGGTCAGACATGGAATGGCCTTTGTAACGGTAGGTTTTTATTTCCAAAAAGGTTGGGGTACTTTTTTCTTTGGCCAGCTTAAAAGCGGCCTTCATCTCTTCGTGGACAGCGATGAAATCCATCCCGTCCACCATCCGGCTCTCAATGCCGTAGGAAGCACCTTTCACGTACAGATCTTTCACGGAACTAGCCCTTTCCAGGGAGGTTCCCATACCGTATTGATTATTTTCACAGACGTAAACCACAGGAAGTTTCCACAGGGCTGCCAGGTTCAGGCTTTCGTGGAAAGCGCCCTGGTGTATGGCCCCATCACCGAAAAATACCACGGTAGCCCCACCGGTTTTTCTGTGTTTTTGGGCAAAGGCACTGCCCGTGGCCACGGGGATTTGACCACCCACAATGCCGTTTCCTCCCCACATTCCTATGGTCGGGTCAAAAAGGTGCATGGATCCGCCTTTGCCTTTGGAACACCCTGTGGCTTTCCCGTAAAGTTCAGCCATAAGGACTTTGGGATCCATGCCCAAACTCAGGGCGTGTCCATGATCCCTATAACCCGTAAGCAGGACATCCAAGCCCTTTTCCATGGCAGTGGTGGCCCCCAGACAAACCGCTTCCTGTCCATTGTAGAGGTGACAAAAACCACCTATTTTCCGTAATCCGTACATTTGCCCGGCTTTTTCTTCAAACCTCCGGATCAAGATCATATCCCTAAGGACCGGCAACAGAAATTCTTTTTTATACCCTTTAATAGGTCTCATGGTTCCTCCCTCAGAACTTAATTTTTGATTTTTCCCCGGTGCGGGGATCAAAGTGCTCCCCACTCACCAGTCCGGTTTCCAGACAAACCAGGGAAGAAGGATCGTCGTTCACCTTCCAAAATACCGCTAATTTACGGCCCATTTCTTCCATCATTTCACTTACATACCGGGGATTGCTGTTCACCTGGACCACACCAAAAAGAGAAATTACCTCCCGGGTTTTAGGGGAGGTAAAAAGCCAGCTTATCTGGGATTTTCCAGAAAGTTCCGCCATCTTAGGAAAGTTGGCCGAAGTGATGGCGCAGAGGAATGGATCCTCCAGGCCCCCTTTCAAAATGGGGGTCATCCATCTCATGTGGGGATACCCATCCCCCCCTTTGGTGGCTAAAATACCATTTTGGGCATCCTCCATCAGAATTCCCAATTTTTCAATAAATTGCGCTCGATCCACGGTCAGCTCCTTTCACAAAAATGAGGACATCTTTGTCTACCTACTCTCAAGTGTAATCTTTAATTTTTATAAAGTAAAAATAATTTGGACAAATTCCAATCGCTTCATGACTATATTTGTCATATATAAGTTTTTTTTGCAAGGGAAGCCAGGGAAAAGAAATACGCTTGACGAGGGACAGGAAATAGGTGGAAAATCCTATCCAGTGCCTTTATCAAGGCTAAAGGACTCTGCCCCTTGAAATCCTCCACAATCCCCCAATTCTCAACCCAATCCCTCCTGGATGCCTGGGAAGTCCCGGTATGCATCATAGATTCCGTGGGATTCATTTTGGTTGTAAACACCCGGTGGCAGGAGTTCACCGTTGAAGTGGGTTTAAATCATCCTGATTTTGCTTTGGGGATGAATTATTTTCACCTGGGGTTAAATCCCCCGGGGAAAATTACCCCCATTCCCACATCATCCCCCCAGGTGCCCTCTTTCATGGTCGTCCATGGGAATCCCCTTCCCCAGCCCCAGGATCGTTTTCAGTCCGTAATACAAAATATTGACGCCCATATCTACATCATGGATGTGGAAAATAAAAAAATAATTCCCCGGTTTCATAGTCCCCAGTGTTTTAAGATAACTGGTTATACCTCGGATCAATTTATGTCCGATCCCGATTTATGGTTTAAAATGACTCCCCCCGATGATTTGGATAAGGTTAAAAAATTCTTTGAAGACAATTGTAAAGGAATGGCCCCCCCACCTTTAGAACATCGAATTATCACAAAAAAAGGAGAAACCCGCTGGGTCCTTAACCACTGTGTCCCGGTAAACGAGTCTAAGGAAAACCGCTCCCACCTGGAGGGCTTTGTGATCGATATCACCGATCGGGTGCTCATGGAGTACCATTTGAGAGAGGTCATGAATCTGGCTGAAATGGCAAATAAGGCCAAAAGTGATTTTCTCGCTTCCATGAGCCACGAAATGAGAACTCCTTTGAACGCCATACTTGGATTCAGTCAAATCCTGGGTTTAAAAGAAACCGGAGGTTTGACAGAAAAACAGCAGGGATTTCTCCAAAACATTCAAATTAGTGGAAATCACATGCTTCAAATGATCTCTGATACCCTGGATTTGGCAAAAATAGAAGCGGGAAAGGAAGTTCTGAATCTTAAACCCTTTGATCTGACCATGACTCTTAACCGTATCATTGAAACCATGGAAATTTTAGGAAAAAAAAACCAAATCACCCTAGTTTCCCACCTGGCCCAGGATTTGGGTATCCTGGAGGGGGATGAAATTAAATTTCGGCAAATTGTCTACAACCTCCTGTCCAATGCCCTGAAATTTACCCCCCCTGGGAAAAAAATAGGTCTTGATGCCTGGGGTGATCAGGAAAAGGTGGTTTTGGTTTTTTGGGATGAGGGGATTGGCATCGCTTTGAAGGATCAGAAAAGGATATTTGAACCCTTCGAACAGGTGAGAGTCCGGCGAATTTCAAAAATGGGATCGGGATTGGGATTGAACATTACCCAGCACCTAGTAAAGATGCACGGGGGAACCCTGGTTTTAGAAAGTTCCCTGGATTCCGGAACCCGGTTCACCATCACCCTTCCCGGTCGAATAACCGGTGAACTGAAAAGTAACCGCCCCCCAACTCAGGACATCGGTTCTGAGTTCCTAGCCAACGCACCGCCAAAAAAAATCACTGGGAAAATACTGATCGTGGAGGACAGTCCCCTCAATCAAGAACTGATGAAATCCATTCTGGAACTCCTGGATTGTGGATTTTACTTGGCGGTGGATGGGGAGCAGGCGGTGAAAAAAGCCTCATCGGAAAAATTTGATCTCATCCTGATGGACATCGATTTACCCGGCATAGACGGCCTGGAAGCCCTGCGTCAAATTCGAATTTCCACAGGGAAAAACACTCCCATCATCGCTTTGACCGCCCACGCCATGAAGGGGGATAAGGAAAGGTTTTTAGAGGCGGGAATGAGCGGTGTACTCCTAAAACCCATCAATTTTTATCAGATGAAAGAAGTGTTGCGGGAATATTCCCCAGGCACCTGTTCCGATGAACTTTTAGAAGAACCTGGGTTATCAGAAACAAAAAAAAGCCCCTATGATTTGGATCAGGTGGCCAAATCCCTCGGAATTCCCACCGCTGATCTTTTCGCCCTGATCCAAAGATTTTTTGAAGTATTGGCCAAAGACTACTTAGAAGCCCTCTACCAGGGTATCACCCACAGGGACCACCAGGTGATTCAATATGCTGCCCATAAATTTCGAGGTGCCGTGGCCAGTCTCAGGTTTGAAAGATGTTCCCAGCTGCTTATGACCATCGAAAAATCCGCAGACCTGGCCCAGGACATAAATTATCTTGTCTTGTTTACAGAACTGCAAAGGGAAATTAAAGCTCTTCAGGATGAAATCACACCCTAATAGTAAGAAGACAAGATTGTAAACATTTTCCTCTTGACGCAGGATTTTTTCCAGGTGATCCTTATTCCATCCATGACGAAATTATTTCATGCGTCCAATCAAATATTTAACCAACCTCCTACTCCGGATCATAGAGTCTTAGTAGTGGATGATGATCCTGTTAACAGATCAATTCTCATGACCATCCTGGGGAATACGGGATTTTTATGCCATGAAGCCTGGGAGGGAGCCCAGGTCCCTCCCCTAGCCCGGGAGTTCAAGCCAGAGCTCATTCTCCTGGATATTCTACTTCCCGATAGGGACGGTTTTTCGGTGTGTCAGGAATTGAAAACCGAGGCAGCCACCCGGGACATCCCCGTCATTTTCATAACGGGAGTAACCGACGACAGAAGTAAAATCCACGGTCTTTCCATAGGCGGTGTCGATTATATTACCAAACCTTTTAACAGTGAAGAAGTTTTAGCTAGGGTCAGGGTGCACATCAATCTTCAATGGGCAAATAGGCTCATCATAGAAAGTCAAAAAGGAAAACTCCAACAACTTAAAAATGCCCACCAGCGGTTTTTTACCGACCCCCGGCGTATTCCGGAAGCCCAATGCGGTGTTTTCTTTGAACCAGCCCAGGAAACCGGGGGGGATCAGTACGATATTGTTAAGCTTTCCCAGGGGATTTATGGGTACCTGATTGCCGATGTGGGGGGACATGGGATTGAAGCCTCGTACCTTTCCTCGGTGGTGAAGGCTCTTTTTCGGGAAAATGCCAGTATTATGCACCACCCCGAGCATACTTTTCAAAGAATCAACACCATAATGAAGGATTTTTTAGGTGCTGGGCAGATTATCACCGCCGCCTACCTTCTTCTTAATAGATTTCTCCAGACGGCCACCCTCATTTCCGCCGGCCATTTACCGATTATCCTCTGTCACCCCGACGGCACCACGGGGAGAATGAGTGCGGAAGGGGATATCCTAGGCACTTTTGAAGCACCTGTCTTCAAAACCACCGTATTAACGGTTCCAAAAAAGACCCGCTTTTGCCTCTATTCCGATGGAGTTACAGAGGACTTTGATCAAAAAATAGGCTGGAAGGCGGGAGCGGCGGCCTTGGAAACTCAATTTTCAAAAACCCACACCCTGAACATCCATGAAGCCGCCGCATACCTGGGCAGGAACCTTTTTTCCGCCCATCCAGGTCTGGATGACCGGCTTTTACTGCTCTGCGAGATGTGAAATCGGGGGATTAAACCATTCCCCATCCCCCCCCCTTCCGGATACCACCCTTTCAGGGCCTAAAGGACCTTCCCAAGTAAAATCCGGGGTCATCCCCAGTGTCCATTCCCGGGATGACCGCTCCTGCCGGCGCTGGTCCAAGGCCTTGGAGTCTATGAATAATTCTGGGATTGGATCAAAACATTCCCCAAACCCCTGGATCACCCTCCCGACAGTAAGCCCGGGCACGACCTCAGAAAGATTGATCACCGGTGATGGCCGACTGGGAACACCGGGACCGGAAATTCCCTGAAGTCCCCCGAGGTATTTTTTGAGCCGCAAAAGATCCGCCTGAACTAAAAGCGTGCCGTGATGGAGAATCCTGTCCTTTTTCACCGCATAGGCATGGCCGGAGAATTTCCTTTCCCGGGCAAAAAAATCCCCATGGGAGTTGCAAGTCCAGGGAACCCCCAAATGGTTCATCACCCGGCCCAGGAGTTCCTGGACTTCGGTTTTAGAGTACGCTTGTGGACTGCAAAGAAGACTGAAATTTAAATTGCCCTCGTCGTGCCAGACCGTCCCCCCCCCGGTGATCCGCCGGACCATAGGGATGCCGTCCTGTTCTAAAATCCCAAGCCGGGCTTCCCGCCAGGGATTCTGGTTTTTACCGATCACCACCGAGGCTGTGTTGATATAAAGAAGAAGCAGGGCTTGAGCTGGGTCAAAGGTTTCAAATATCAGTTCCTCCCGGGAGAGATTTTCAAAGGGATCCTGGGAAGAAAAAAAAGGAAGGAGCTGGGGTGTCATGGGAGAATTATGATCCTAACCTTGTTTACTGTGCAAGTCCAACAAGACGGCGGAACACAAAACCTTCGCCCTTGCTTTCAGTCCATCCTTCATTATCTTTATAGACAGGAGAAACCGCTATGGAAAGCAAGGATAACAAAAAGCCCCCGTTGGAAGAAGTTTTGAAAGACCGGTTCAATAATAATCTTCGCCGCCACCCCGGGCTGAGCTGGGATGAGGTAAAAACGCGCTTGGACGCCCAGTGGGAAAAATGGGCGATCCTCCAGGCTTTGGAGGACACCGGGGGTGAACCGGATGCGGTAGGCCAGGATCCCCATACAGGAAAAATACTCTACTTCGACTGCGCCGAAGAAAGCCCTAAGGACAGGCGGAGCCTCTGCTACGACAAGGATGCTCTGGAATCCCGGAAGGAAAACCGCCCGGCGGGAAGCGCTGTGGAGTCCGCTAAAAAACTGGGTGCTGAGCTTCTGAGCGAACAGGAGTACCGCCACCTCCAAACCCTGGGGGAATTTGACCGGAAAACCTCCACCTGGGTCTTAACTCCCGATGAAGTGCGTAAACGAGGGGGGGCCATCTACTGCGACCGGCGGTATGACAGGGTCTTTACCTATCACAACGGTGCGGAGTCCTACTACGGCGCCCGGGGTTGGCGGGGGAAGGTGGAAATCTAGGAGCGAACTCCAGAGAATGTAACCGTGAGTTCTTCACCATTCCCGAAGAAAATCCGATACATACATTATGCCTAAAGCCCTGCTGATCTGCCGTGAAGAAAACTTTTCCTGGATGTCCCCCTTGGGGATCCTCCATCCCCTGGATTTGAGAATCCTGGGGAAAACCTTGGCGGAAAGATGGGCTTTATACCTCCGGTCCCAGGGGATTGATGAAGTGAGAATAATGACCGATACCCCTTGGGATCCTAAGGGCATCTGGGAAAAAGACCAGGTTCGAACCTTTCCCCGAGCTCAAGCCCTCCCTTTGGTTTTAGCAAGTCAAAAAATATTCTGGGAAAAATCCGAGTGTTTGATTCTTCAGGCCCCGGTACTTCTGAACCCCGCTTGTCAGACGAAACTGCAGCCGGAGGGACATTCCATGGAACCCCTGCTTCTCTACCGATCAAAAGCCCAGGCCTTAGATTTGGGGCCTTGGCGACCTTTGACCTCCGCTTCCCATTTTTATATTGCCAGCCTGGAAATTCTGGAGAAAGAGCGCCCCACCTCTTTGACCCCCCTCCCGACCGAGGGAAAACCTCCGGTGTTTTTTGATGAAAATGTTCATTATAAAGATGGGGAATTTGGCCCATTTACGGTTCTGGGTCCGGGAACCAGAGTGGGAAAGGGTGCCCAAATCAAATCCACGGTGATTTATGGACAGGTAGCCTTGGGGGACCGGGTAGAATTCAAGGAAAAGCTTATTTTGGGCACCACGGTGATCACCCCTGGGACGGAGAATAAATCCCTCATCACCGACCCGAAAATTATCAAAGCCCTATGACCTATCGATTTAGTTGTACCCTCTGCGGTGACTGCTGTTGGGGCGATCAGGTGGTGAGGCTCAACAAGGAAGATTTGATCCTCATGGCCCAGTTCAAGGGGTTTGACCGTACTTCCGAATTGTTTACCCAGGGTTTAGTGGAGGCCATTAGGGAGGAATCCGGTTGGCGTCCACGGATTCGCTTCCGCACGAAACCAGCTCGTTTTTGCCCCTTCCTGCAGAATAATATTACGGAAGAGGGCACTCTCCAGGGACTATGTTCCCTTCATCCCCTGTTTAAACCCCTGGTGTGCCACCTTTCTCCTTTGGGTCGCAGTTTAGATTTGCAGGAGAACACCCAAGAATGGAAAGTGATCGCTCCGGTGGAAGGGTGTCCCGGTATGGGAAAGGGCGCTGCAAGAAAAGTGAATCAGGATTTAGAAAAATTTCAGACTCGCTTGGCAAATGAAAAAGAGTTTTTTCAATTTCTACAAAACAACAGCCCCCAGTACACCCTTATATCAGAGGCAATCTTGGGTCTATTTGATTATGCAACGGAAAGAAAAAGTTAGTTTTTGTCACTTTATTTAAGAGAGCACCGATTTTAATCACTTTTCCTTCAATAAAATACACAAACACCCAGTTTTGCCCTCTGTTTGTCTTTATTTTTTATTTTTTTTAACCCCTCTCACAGAAAAATCAAAGAAATTAGCCTCACAATTCATTATTGTGCCTCTATTCACAATATTAGCCGTTTCTATTGCATAAATATTTTTTTATTTGTAGAATAGTTTCCAAGATTGATTAATATCTACAAGGAGCAATAATGGCCAGGTCTAAGAAGACGATGGACGGAAACATGGCAGCCGCCCATGTGTCCTACGCATTCACAGAAGTTGCAGCAATTTATCCCATTACCCCTTCCTCCAATATGGCGGAATATACCGATGAGTGGGCCGCCAAGGGTCATAAAAACATTTTCGGTGAGACCGTTAAGCTCGTGGAAATGCAGTCCGAGGCCGGTGCTGCCGGTGCCCTCCACGGATCCCTCCAGGCTGGTGCTTTATCCACCACCTACACCGCTTCCCAGGGTCTTCTTTTGATGATCCCCAATATGTACAAGATTGCCGGTGAACTTCTTCCCAGCGTGATCCACGTATCCGCCCGAACCTTGGCATCCCACGCCCTTTCCATTTTCGGCGACCACCAAGATATTTATGCCACCCGCCAAACTGGTTTTGCCATGCTGGCCACAGGAAGCGTCCAGGAAGTCATGGATCTCGCCGGTGTGGCTCACTTGGCCACCCTGAAAAGCCGAGTTCCCTTCCTCCACTTTTTTGACGGTTTCCGAACCTCCCACGAAATCCAGAAGATTGAAGTCCTCGAATACAGCGAACTCGCTGCCTTGGTGGACCAACCTTCCCTCAAACGATTCCGGGACGGTGCCCTGAACCCCAACTCTCCCGTCACCCGGGGCTTGGCTCAGAACCCCGATGTGTTCTTCCAAGCCCGGGAAGCCTGTAATCCCTTCTACGATGCCGTCCCTGAAATTGTGGCCGACTACATGGACAAAATTTCTAAGCTCACCGGACGAACCTACAAACCTTTCAATTACTACGGAGCACCCGATGCCACCGACGTGATCGTCTGTATGGGTTCTGTATCCGACACCGTCATGGAAACCATTGACTACCTCATGGCCAAGGGCCAAAAAGTTGGGGCGTTGATTGTTCATCTCTACCGCCCCTTCAGCGCCAAACACTTTTTCAACGTCATGCCAAAATCCGTAAAAAAGATTGCCGTCATGGACAGAACAAAAGAACCCGGGGCCTTGGGTGAACCCCTGTACCTGGACGTACGAAGCCTCTTCTACGGACAAAAAGACGCTCCCTTGGTCATCGGTGGCCGCTACGGTCTTTCCTCCAAAGACACCACCCCCTCCCAGATCATTTCCGTTTACGAAAACCTGGCCATGAAAGAGCCCAAAGACCAGTTCACCCTGGGAATTGTGGACGACGTGACCTTCCACTCCCTCCCCCTGAAAGCGGAAATCTCCGTGGTTCCCGAAGGTACCATCGAATGCAAGTTCTTCGGTCTGGGAGCCGACGGTACTGTAGGTGCCAATAAAAACTCCATCAAGATCATCGGTGACCACACCGACATGTACGCCCAGGCTTACTTTGCCTATGACTCGAAAAAGTCCGGCGGTTTCACTGTTTCCCATCTACGGTTCGGTAAAAAACTCATCCGTTCCCCCTACTTGGTCAACAGCCCTGATTTCGTTTCCTGTTCCCAGCCCTCCTACCTGGACAAGTACGATATGCTCCGGGGAATTAAAAACGGCGGAACATTCCTCCTGAACTCCCTTCACAGTGCCGAGGACACGGTAAAAAACCTTCCAGACTATGTGAAAAAACAGATGGCTGACCACAACGTTCAGTTCTACATCCTGAACGCCACCCAGATCGCCGAAGACCTGGGAATGACCGGAAGAACCAACACCATCCTCCAGTCCGCTTTCTTTAAACTCTCCAACGTCATTCCTTACGCTGAAGCCGTGGGATACATGAAAGACGCCATCAAGAAGTCCTACGGTAAGAAGGGCGACGAAGTGGTTCGGATGAACAACGAAGCCGTGGACAAGGGTGCCAACGCCCTGGTCAAAATCGAAGTTAAAAAAGAATGGTCCAACCTCAAGGCCGATGTGATCGTTCCCTCCAACGCCGAAGCCCCCCTGTTCGTGAGAAAAGTTGTGGACGTGATCAACGCCCAAATGGGTGACGACCTCCCTGTATCCGCCTTTAAAGATCGGGAAGACGGAACTTGGCCCAATGCCACCAGCCAGTACGAAAAACGCGGAATCGCCGTGAATGTACCAGAATGGGTTCCCGAGACTTGTATCCAGTGTAACCAGTGCGCCTACGTCTGTCCCCACGCGGTGATCCGTCCATTCTTGGTTTCCAAGGAAGAACAAGCCAAGGCCCCTGCGGGATTCAAGACCATCAAGGCCGTGGGTAAGGGTCTGGAAGACTACGGTTTCCGGATTCAGATTTCCAGCTACGATTGTACCGGCTGCGGAAACTGCGCGGATATCTGCCCTGCCAACAAAGGCAAAGCCCTGGTCATGAAACCTCTGCAATCCCAGCTTCCCGAAATGGAAAACTGGAACTTCGCCTTGAAGAATGTCTCATACAAGGACGATCTCACAGGGAAAAACAACGTCAAGAACTCCCAGTTTGCCAAACCCCTGTTTGAATACTCCGGTGCCTGCGCCGGTTGTGGTGAGACCCCTTACATTAAACTTATCACCCAGCTCTACGGTGATCGGATGATGGTGGCCAACGCCACGGGATGTTCCTCCATTTATGGTGGATCCTGCCCTGCCACTCCATACACCACCAATGCCAAGGGACAAGGTCCAGCTTGGGCAAACTCCCTGTTTGAAGACAATGCGGAATACGGAATGGGAATGCTCCTGGGCGTGAACAAACTCCGGGACCGGATTGAAAAAATCATGGTAGAGTCCGGTGCCACCGGTGAAATCGCCGAAGCCTTCCAGGCTTGGATCGCCGCCAAAAACGACGGTGCCAAGACCCGGGAAGTCTCGGACAAGGTGGAAAAACTCCTCACAGGTCGGAGCGAAGATTGGGCCAAGTCCATCATGGAAATCAAACACTACTTGGCTAAAACCTCCCAGTGGATTTTCGGTGGCGACGGCTGGGCTTACGACATCGGTTTCGGCGGGGTGGACCACGTACTGGCCTCCGGTGAGGACGTGAACATCCTGGTGATGGATACCGAAGTGTACTCCAACACCGGTGGACAGGCTTCCAAATCCACTCCTGTAGCTGCGATCGCAAAGTTCGCCGCCACGGGAAAACGGATCAGAAAGAAAGACTTGGGAATGATCGCCGCTTCCTACGGTTACGTTTACGTAGCCCAGGTAGCCATGGGCGCCAACCATGCCCAATTCTTCAAAGCCGTGAAAGAAGCCGAGGAGTTCCCCGGTCCTTCAATCATCATTGCTTACTCTCCTTGTATCAACCACGGGATCAAATCCGGCATGGGAACCACCCAGGCTCAGGAAAAGAAGGCTGTGGAATGCGGATACTGGCACCTGTGGCGCTACGATCCCCGGTTGGAAGATCAGGGTAAGAACCCCTTCCAATTGGATTCCAAAGAACCCGACTGGACCAAATTCCAGGACTTCATCGGTGGCGAAGTACGATACACTTCCCTTATTAAAGAAGTCCCAGAACAGGCCAAGGAACTCTTTGCAGCGGCGGAAGCCAATGCTAAGTGGCGGTATAACGGCTACAAACGCAACGCGACCTTGACGAACTAGGATTGGAAAAGGATCGAGCGATCGGTCCTACTTTCCCACTCCGTCGTTCTTCCCTGGTGAACATTTGAAAAAAAGGGTGCCCCTGCGGGGTGCCTTTTTTTTTGCTTACAAGCTTTTGTGCATTACCAGATCTGTTACGTGAAAGCCTAGAGTGTTGTATAGATTGATGGCCTCTTGGTTGGCGGAACCCACGTGGAGATCTAAACCCTTAACACCTTGGGACTTCAAGAGAACTTCCAAGGCCTTCATGGCTTCTTGTCCGTGTCCCTTTCTCCGGTATGGCTGGTAAATCATCATATCCCAAATCTGGATAAACCCGGGACGGTCTTTTTCTTTTCCCGCCCACAGGTAACCCACATCCTGGTCTTGTTCCATGATCCTATAAAGAAAGTGATCCCGGGTGTTCAGGCCTTCCTGGAGAAATCGCCGGGTCATCCTATCCGCTTCTTCCAAGGGACTATCGGGATGTACCGGAGATTTGCTCTGGTCCTGATGGAGTTCCCTGAGGTTATGAAAAAATTTAGGATACTCCACAATACTGATTTCTTTTAATTCTATCATGGAATGAATCTAATTCATTCCTTGTGAGATTTCCAGCATTATTGTTTTTTAAGGCTGCTCACACTCCACAGGATTAAAAATTCCACCAGAATCATGGTATTGGCTCCCATCAAGTGAACAGGTTTTCCCCAGTCCTGGTTGAAACTTGTCATGAGAAACCCCACAACGACTTGTAAAATAACCATGGCCATTAACGTCAGGGGTAAAATTTTCTGCCCCTGAGAGGGTGGTTTCTCCCGGGTCTTTTGACTCCTGAGGAGTCCGATGCTAATTATAATAGTAAGGAAGCCCATGAGAAAGGACCAAAATCTATGGAGATCCATTACGCTGGAGGTCAGCCCCCCCCAAAGGGAAATATGATCCAGCTCGTGTCCCCAGATCAAGGATTCCCATTCCTCCCTCACGCGGGTTCCCAAGAGAACTTGAAAAATGGTCAGGGGAATAAGCAGCCAAAGTCCTCGTTGGATCCAGGGTTTTACGAGCCAAAGAGTATTTTCCTCTTCACTGCGGCGACTTTTGGATAATTTAAATAGTAGCCTCGTCTGTAAAATTAGAATAATCACTGCTAAACCGTAGTGAAGCGTCACAATAGCCGGCTTCAAATACGAGGAAACCACCCGAGCTCCCAGGGCCCCTTCCGCCATGGTAAGCAGGAGAACCCCCAGGGAAAGGGTAAAAATACCTTTGTTAATTTTTCTATACCGGAAAGCCCAAACCGTTTGAATCAAAAGACAGAATCCCGCTAAAACCCCCACCAAACGATTGATAAATTCAATCCAAGTATTCCAGGGATTAAAAACCGCCGGACGGCCTTCCACCGCAAAGGTGGTGGCATAATCCGGGGGAAGTTGGTCCAGGGATACGGGGGGAATGATCAAACCGAAACAAAAAGGCCAATCGGGGCAGCCCATACCCGATCCCGATACCCGCACCAAAGCCCCGGCTAAAATCACCAGTTGCAATACCACAAAAGAGATAACCACCATTCTAAAAAAGGCTTTGGAAGGTCCTGGTCCTGTGAATTCCCCCATTTTAATTGTTCTCTCCTGTCTTTTCATAATAAATTAAGTCTCTGAGCCACTTGGCTCCGGTCTCCAAGGTTACAATTTTCCAGTTCCCCTTTTCATCCAGGGTTCTTTGACCTTTCTGGGTGAGAATAAGACCATCTTTGGCGTACTGATCGGTCCGTTTCTGCTCTAGCTCACCTTGGGAATCGGGAACGGATATTACCACCTCGAAAGGTCGGCCAATCTTATAATTATCCACCTTGAGAAACTCCAAAAATTCATCTTGCGGTCCTATCACTTTTACCGCTACCAGATTTCCTTTATAATCCCTCTCAAAACTTCTTTTCCCCAAAGGAAGGGACTGGAGATTCCGGCGTTCTGACTCAAAAACTCGAAGACCAGGGCGAATGAAAAATTCTTCCCTCTCCCCTGAACGATCAATAAATTTGATCCGCCCCTCACCATTGTAGGAGAAAACCTCCTTTCCTGGACCGTCAAGCATAAAATAGGGGTGGAATGAAAAAGGCTTATAAACCCTAATCTCCCGGGAGTTAATTCGTCCCTCCTGGTCAAAATTCCAGACTTCTGCGATCTCAGAAGAACCTCCGACCTCCTGGAAGGATATTTCCACAGCCTTTACGGGGCCCTCTAATCCCAGGAGATCCCGATCACTCCGGAGTTTGGGAGATGAACAGGAAAAAGAAAGCAGTGTTATCAAACCTAGAATGATTATCGATGTTTTGGACATAAAAAGAATATAGAACGAAGACATGCAAAAGGGAATATCCCCGATGGTTGTTTACAACGGATAAGGTTTTGTTTAATGTAAGCCCTATGGTGACCCTTCCTACCCTTGGTTTCAAACAAATTTTATCCTCCTACTTTGAACTGGCTAAACCCAGGATAAGTTTCTTACTCATGCTTACCGCTTTAGGGTGTTATTTTTTGGCCACGCCGGGGGATTTATCCCTGTGGGGCGCTCTGATTACCCTGGGGGCCGTGGGTTCTTCCTCCGTGGGAATCTTCGCCCTGAACCACTTTATGGAACACGTTCAAGATGCCCTGATGGCCCGGACCAAGGACAGGCCCATCCCCAGCGGCCGGATAGCCCCCTGGGCTGCCCTGGTATTCGGCTTGGTTTTCCTCTCCGGTTCCCTGGTATTTTGTTGGTACCTGGCCAATCCTTTAACCGCCTTGATCGCCGCCCTTGTGGCCTTCTCTTATCTTTTGATCTACACGCCTCTGAAATATAAAACACCATTTCATACAGCTTTAGGAGCCCTGCCAGGAGCAGCACCGCCTTTGGCTGGCTGGGCTGTGGCTCAAAATGCCCTGCCCCTGGAGGCTTGGATCCTCTTCCTTCTCATGTTCCTCTGGCAATTTCCTCATTTTTTAGCCATTGAAATGATGTATAAGGACGACTATGCCAAGGCCCAAGTCCAAGTGGTCCCCACGGTGGATCCCAGCGGGTTTCATATGAAATGGCAGATCCTCGTGACCACCCTTCTGCTTTTCCCTACGGTTTTAGCTCCCTGGTACATCGGTCTTTCCGGACCCGGTTATGGCATTCTAGCCTTGGCCGCTACGGGGGGCTTTTTTTACTATGGACTTAGGTTAATCCATACTCAGGACCGTAAAGATGCTCGTAATCTCCTTCGGGCCTCGGTACTCTACCTTCCCTTGATCATGGGACTTCTCCTTTCACCCCTCTAGGGGGCTCCACATAGTTCCTATAGCAATTTCATCAAGACCTCTAAAAATTAAATAGTTGAATCCCTGCGCTGTGCCTCACTTCTTGCTACTCCCTGAGTATCTCTGGCCTCTTAGGTCGAAAACCAACAGTTTCAGGCCATTTTCCAACTTAGCAAAAGGGTCAAACAAAAATAGATCATTGTGAAAGGTGCTATGGAAGAGCAGAGCACCAGAGGGGTCTATCACCTTTGGAGATCAAACGCTTCAAAGTATAACCGGGCTTTATGAAATATTCCCAGCTTTTCCACTACACCGAAAATCCAGGCAGACTGCAAAAATTTAAGGTTTAAACTTATTTAAGTCCCTGGTTCCATCTCCAATATTTGTATTTGATCAAATTAGTCGTGAATATATCCATCATCGCATAAAAATAGAGAAAATAAAGAATATTTAATTCCGATCTATTCTATTGACATGAAAATGAATTCATAATATTAACAATTAAGGAGAATTGTGTATGAAAAAAACTTGTTTCTTGTTTCTTGTTCTAATCTAATCGAGGTGAATACCGACTCATCTTTTCAGTCTGAATTAAAGCCGAAGTCCGCCTTTGGAAAATACATTGGAGCCATCCAAAATGCTGCAACAAAAGGTGTTGAAGCCGTGGGCAATTATATCGAGCTTTCTGAGGCTCAAAGTCGTTCACTGAACGGACTCTCACCGGATTCCTTCGATTCCATTGGAAAATTGCTTCCTGCCGATATCTCGACTCTTAAGCGAAGGATAATGATCAGTACCAGTCGAGGTTTAGAGGAAACTACCACAGATCTTTCCCAAGGGTTGGAAGAGGTCGCGCTTGAGTTTAAAACCAACATAAAAAACCTACTTCCCGATCCATCGCCTGCCCTGAAAGCCGGCCTCACCTCCATAATAGATGGGCACATAAAGTTAGGGGATGATATGTCCTTGCCTTTGGACTCTCTTCAAGGTGTTTTTACCCTGGAAGTCATGAATGGAATAGCCCGGGGAGAGTCCCCTGAAGAGGTGATACAGGCTATCTCCGAAGAAAGCAAACAGCTATTTGGGGCTGCAGGTGACCGAGGGCTCTACTATGTAACTCAAGCTATTTGGCCCCAGAACACCGTTTTCTATCGCTGGGGTCATATTGGTACGTTTTATGCTTTAGAAAATAATATCACCGACACAAGAGATATCTCAGAAAGCCATAGGATAGCGGTTCGAACAGCCATGGACACTTGGACAGCCAGGACTGACCAGAGAGTGAAATTTGAAGAATTGCCTCATACACCCTGGATAGATTTCCAGCTCACTATCGGTGTTATGGGTGTTATCATTATTCGGGATTATGACTATCAGGCAAG
>CAZUXL010000048.1:24985-25256 GCA_964624355.1 uncultured Spirochaetales bacterium | reverse complement strand
TTTACAATCTGATTTCGTTCATCACCTGTCAGTTTTCGAGGAACCAACTTCGTGGCTCCTTTGCGCTTGTCCTCAAGCCCATACCGCTCCCAGCGTTGGAGAGTTCGGACAGATATTCCCAGCAAGTTGCAAACTCGTTCGAGTCTGCATCCATCGATTTGGGCTTGGCGGCACAAGGATAAAATATCCTGTTTTACGGTCGACGCTAGCTTTTTTCCTCGACCTGTTGGAAGAGTGTCGGGTACTTTTTTTTTAGTTCGATGAGGATTTT
>CAZUXL010000048.1:0-24975 GCA_964624355.1 uncultured Spirochaetales bacterium | reverse complement strand
CTTTCAGCATCAGATAACTGTTTCTGTAATTGTTGGACTTGGATCTCAAGTTGCTTGGTGTATTCATCGCTTGCAATGGATTTCTTACTCATAGTGATCAATTTTTCTTCCCATAATCGAATATGTTGGCTCTGAAGACCCAACTGGCGTGACCATATCCCTTGATGATCCATGGGTATCGAACGAAATCCCATGACCACCGAAAACTTTTCGGCATCGGAATACTGTGTTGCATCTTTCCTCTTTCGTTTGAGCTGGTCAATCTGCTGAGCTAAGGTTTCAGAGCCACTGGTCTGTTTCAGGTCTTGAACCTCCGCTTTTAATAAGAGTTCATCGATATCGGTTTCTGCCTCCTCCAGCATAGGCTGTATATCGATTTCAACCACCCGAACTTGAACCTCGTTTTTGTACAAGGAAACCCATCTGTGGATATTACCTGTTTTAATGTTGAGTTTACGTCCAATTTCGGTAATTGGGATAGTTCGCTCTAAGGCCTTTTGGACTACTTGTTTCTTAAAATTTACTGAGTAATACTTCAATGTGCCCCCCTCATCTGTCCCGGCTCAATACTAGAGGGGTCTCCCCAATACAAAGCGTGAGGGATGCGCCGGGCGCGTAGCGGTCCTGCAGGGACGGGAGCCGAAGGCGTACCCCAGAGCTCCCCGACCCGAAGGGGCACGCCCCTAAAGTTTGGGAAGGACATCCCTCATGGTGGTTAGCCAGAGGTTTTTACTTTTATCCATCTCAGCCTGGGGGGCGGCAAAGTACCCTACCCGGCTAACCTCTTCATTTACGTAGGTCAGGAAGAAGGCTAGGAAGGCGGCGACCTGGGATTTGGTCTGCATGATTTTTGCATCGGAATAAACGTAGAGAGGCCTCAAAACTGGGTAGGTATGGTTATTCACCGTATCCAAACTGGGGATCACCCCATCCACCGCCAGAGCCTTTAACTTGGATGAGTTTTCCCCATAGTAAGCGTAGCCGAAAAATCCTACGGCGTAGGGACTGCCGGCCACACCGGTGACCAGGACATTGTCGTCCTCGGAGAATTGGGTGCCGGGGCTCATAAGCAGGGGGGTCCGGTCGTTTGCGTAAAAATGATCCACGAAGTAGTCAAAAGTACCGGAGTCTGTCCCCGGGGAGTACCGACGGATCCTCTGTTTGGGAAAACTGGGGCGGACGTCGGACCAGAACAGGGCTGTGGAAAACAGTTTAGCGATTTCTTTGGTGGTCAGGTCCGTGGCAAAGGTATTGGACTTGGCGACGACGATGGCCAAAGCATCGGTGGCGATCCGGAACTCCAGGGGGCTGCGGCCTAATCTTTTGGCATTTTGTATTTCGCTGGGTTTGATGCCCCGGGAGGCACTGGCCACGTCGGTTTCTCCGGTTTTTGCAAAACGTTCGAATCCCGCACCGGTACCGATGGAGTCCACAGTCACGTTTCCTGAATAACCTTCGTTTTTATACCTCTCCACCAGGGCTTCCATCAGGGGATAAACCGTGGAGGACCCGGCGGTCACCACATTTCCCCGGACCTTTACCGGGTCCACAGAAGGGAGGATCTGGTCATCGACTTTGGTACTGGCCCAGGCGAAGGCGCTCTGGGCACCGGCTAGAGACAAGGTCCCCAGGATATTCACGATTAACAGAACGACACATCTTAGCTTTTTCATACTCGCTCCTTATTTTTGATCTATGGGGAATCACTCGGCGGATTCCAGTTTTAATATTTTCAAAGATTTTTGGACTTCTTGGCCCAGAAGGATATCCAGGAATTCCTTGGCAGGGCCTTGGGCATCCCCTTTGGTCACGAAGTTTAAAATACGAACCAGGGGATAACGGAAGGTGAGGACGTTTTCTGAATTTAGTTCCTCCCCTTCAACCTTTAGGAGCTTCATCTTTTCCAGCTCCAAGGGAATTTGAGCGGAGTAAGCTCCGAAGGCCAGGGAACCTGGAAGCTCCCTTAACTTATTGGCCACGTCCAGATCGATGAGCAGGGACTCCATTCCCAGGGAATACCGGGCGTCGTCACCGTAGACAGGTTCCAGAACCAGGTCTTTGAACATACCAAAATTTCCCGATAGTTCGCTAAACCCGATGGGTCTGATGGGCAGGTCCGGTCCACCCACATCCTTCCAGTTGGAAATTTCTCCCACGAATATGGCCGCGACTTGGGCTTTTGTGAGGCTTTCCACCCCTGAAATTCCATCTTTTTGTACCGCTAAGAAAACCGAATCGTAGGCCATGGGGACTTCGACCAGCCCTTCGTCTTTTTCGCTGTCCAAAAGAGGGCGGCCTAGAACAGCCCAGTCCAGCTGACTGGTTAAAAGCCCACGGACCGCCGCAGTACTCCCCAGGGACTCAAAGAGAAAATCCGCAGATTCTTCCACCTCTGCACGGTAAATGTACTCCGCAGCTCTGAGTACAGCCCGGGAAGTTCCACTGCCTCCCTGATAGAACCGAGGTCTGACACCGGGATTCTCTTCCAGATAATCTTCCCCGGTATACTCGTTCATGAGCTTTCCCTCCACGGGTAGATACTTCACTCCGTTGATCTGGTAAGAAAGCTCGGGGTGACCCATGGCTGCTAAAGGGAGACTGGCCAGGAGAAAAAGTGTCAGGGGGGTTAAAAATTTTTTCGAGCTATTTGTCAAGATATTCACAAAAATATTGACTCGCATTTTAGAAGTCCACCTTTAATCCGAGGGAAAAGGACCGGCCTTTTTTCTTCTCTTCCAGTATCAAATTCCCGGCTTTTACTTGTGATGGAGGATCCAGAAGATTTTTCACCTTAAAATCCATGGACACCCATTCATTGAAACGATGCTTAGCCACTAGGTCCACTTGATGGAAGGGTTGTTCGTAAGAATCTGGGAATCCCTCGGAACCTAAATCCACCAAACGGGGACCAAAGAGGTTATAGCTTAACGCAAGGGAAGTATCACTTTTAGCGTCCGGGAGCCAAGAAATACCATTTTTATATCCCAGATTTATATTGATGACATAGGGCGATTGGCCTTGTAAAGGTCGCACTTCGGAGGTGGTGACCCCACGGGATTGCCCGGCATAATCGATTTGAGATTGGATCCATGAGAGATTCCCACTAAAAGTCAAATCGCGGAAAAACCCATTCAAGTTTCCCCTTCGTTGCCGGTGTTCAAGAAATTCTCTAGCATTAAAGTTTTCCGTATCATGATCCCACATTTGAATTAGTTCCGCAAAATAACGAAGGGTAAATTGCCACTCCAGCTCTAGTCCGATATTTGAAGCTTTGGGAACATTAATCGGTATTTTAACACTGCCAGCGCCAGCTTTTTGGTAAATTTCTATGGGATCTTTAAAGTCCTTGTAGAATCCCCCGAGGGACCAGCTCTCCACTTGATTAATGTAATTCTCCAATCTAAGGTCCCCGTTAAGTATTAAAGCCCTCTGTAAGTCGGGATTTCCTTGGTATTGACCTTCCCCCGGTGCCCCGTCCTTGGGAGCCGGTGACAACTCCCGTAGGTCTGGTCTGTTAACTGTCTGGCTGCCCGCAGCCCGAACCTTCCAATTTTTCCCCAAATCATAGCTCAGACTGAAGGCTGGTAGTGTATCGAAATTTACCAACAAGGCGCCCACATTGAGACCGCTGAAAAGATCAAAAGTATCCACCTGCTGTTTTGAATACTCAAATCGGGCTCCTGCATTAAGTCTTAAGCCCCACAGTTTTAAATCCGAGTTCACAAATCCCGCCAAAAGTGTCTGGGCAGCAGTGTAATTGTCAGTACTCAGTGTTGATTCGGAAAACTTCACCCCATCTTTTAGATCACGGCCAATATTTTCTGGTTGGAATAATTCATCAGGTCCAAGTATAAAATCATCGATATCCTGTCCCTTAGTAAAGGAAAACCTACGGGTATCGGAAGTTCGTGTCTGCACAATAGTCTGCCAGCCCGCTTCAAGAGAGTCCTGAGTCCTTCCCAGAAATCCCATGGGAAGAGTTACCTTTAAGCTACCATCGTGAATAAAATCCTGAACATTGTTGAATAACCGCGTCGTTCGTCCAATACGGTCACTCCATTCCAGGGGATCATCTAAAGATTCCCGGTCATAATATAGAAATTTATGATCCGGTTCATACCTCTGTGCATAGGAAAATGCATACTGGCCATGAAAATTCAAGGGTACACTCCCAGGAACCAGGAAACCGACTCCCACCCTTTGGTTTAGCAAGGATTGTTCAACCCATTCTGTCTCGGTAAATTGAATGTCCCCCGCATCCCTATAGTAACCTGTGAGCTGTGAAAACTTATCCTTGGTAAGTCTTGTGGCAAATGTAGTACTTTCAAGATCCCAGAGATTTTTATGAAGGTATTTAAGGTTTAGAAGTGTTCCAAGATCTACTTCCTTGCCGGTGGTTATCTTCTGATATTCAAAGGCTTTGTATTCGCCTGCTTCATCATTGTAACCGGCCATCCGGTCCTCATCCTGGGAAAAACCCAATTTGTAAAGAACAGAAAAGGCCCACCCAAAGCTTTTAAAAGTGTCCATGTCCCACTTATCCCTGAGGGACAGACTAGTGGACAAATCAGGTAAAATAAGTTGTGGCTTAGGTGCCCAGGTATTTTGGAAACTCCGGCCAAAGTTTTGAATTTCCTCGTCGGTGAATCCTTCAAAAGCAAGTGGGTTATAGGGCTCTAAGGAATCACCCACATCTTGGATGGACTGAGGTAATCTCCGGGTTCCATCATCCATTCCAAGAATATCCCACGCTCCTGATTGGCCCAAGGGAGCTGACTTGAGAAAGGTATCAGGATCCCAGGTAAGCGACAATGTGTAGGACCCCTTGAGGCGCCTTTGAAATCGGTCTTCAGGAATCCCTAGGGTTCTGATGGTGACAGTCCCCCCTCCAAAATCCCCAGTTCTTTCTGGTGAGTATGTTTTCTGCACCGCCAAACTTTCAATAACTGTGGTGGGGAAAAGGTCCAAGGGAACTACCCTTTTATCCATATCTGGACTAGGTAACCGTGCGCCATTCATGGTAGTGGAAGAGTATCTATCACCCATACCCCGCACTACCACATATTTGCCCTCTACCACGGTCAAACCCGTGACCCGGCTCAGGGCTTGGGCTGCATCGGAATCTCCGGTTTTTGATATCTGTTCCGCCCCGATGAGGTTCAGAACAACACTAGAATTTTTACTTTCCTCCAGAAGATCAGCCAAGCCGCCTTGAACTTTAATATCTGTCCCGGATAGTACCTTCATGGATTCCATCTGGATAGCCGAAGGGGTCAACTGAAAAGCCAGCTTCTCTTGGGCATTCACATGCACGAGCACATCGGCTAAGGTTTGGGTGGCAAATTCCGGGTGTACCAGAGACAGGGTCCAACTCCCCACGGGGACTTGGGCTGTAAAAACCCCTTGGGTATCGGTGCGGACATCCTGGTCTAGACCCCGGAGGAGCACCAGAACACCTGAAACGGGTTTTCCAGTCTCAATATGGACAATTACACCAGATAAGATCCCCATTGGTCTTTCCTCTTGAGGAACCTGGTCTGCTGTACTTTCAGATTCTTCGGTCTGACTTTGGACCAGTTCGCCCTCTGGTTTCAACCTAAGAATTAACTCATTAGGCAGATCGAATCTCAAATTCAAAGAAGCTTTGGCCACAACTTTTCCTTCAAAAAGAAGATTAAGAGTGTACAATCCCGAGGGGACTTCAAAGGTAATTAGTCCACTATTATCAGAGCTGTAGATCTCCCCCTCCACTTGGGTGGAAACCCCCGGCAGGGGCAACCCATCGGCGGAAAAGATATAAATTTCTGCCGTGGCCAAGGGAATTGGGAGAATGTCCTGGGATCCTAGGTTCATTCCGCCCCCCACAACAACCAAAAAAATAAATGCAAAAAAAGTTGAAGACTGATTTATCACTCATAACTCCTAAAAAAGCACCAAAGGTTCCGCTTTGGCAGTTTCCAATGCCCGTCTAAGGGCTACTGCTTGACTGAACACATCAGAGGAAGTGATCTTGCTAAGGTACTCCTGGGCTCGATCATAACTTTGAACTTGGAAGCAGACGTAAGCTGCGGCGTACTTCATCCGGTCTTCTTCCATAAGACCCTGCCTCTCCAAGCGGGGAAGAAGAGCCATGGCACTTTCATATTTTTCCGATTCCAAAAGGAGGTTGAATCTTTGCTTGGTTTTTTGAGGCAGGTCGGAGATAAGCCCATTCAAGTACAGCGCCCGGTTGTATTGTTTTGTCCGTCGATAGAGTTCGGCGGCTTCCAAAATGAGCTGTGCGTAAGAAAGGGAAGCTTCTTCCACCAAGGCCGCTGCGGTCCGAGGAAATCCCTTTTCCAGGTAGGTCTGGGCTAAGGATACTTTTATCTTTGTATGACTAGGAAAGGCTTTTCTTCCCGTTTCCAAGACCGCCACCGCAGAATCCAGTTCTTTACCCCGCCGGAAAGCCTCGCCCAAGGTCAGGTAAGCATGGGGATCCTTGGCGGCGCGGTACCGGTACTCCTGTCCTACTTCCATGGCCTTCTGGGTTAAATTAAGCTCCAGGAGAAAGAATATCTGCTGTTGCAGGAAACTAAGTCTCGAAGGAAAGTCCTCGAAAGCGGCCTGAAGAACCTCAATGGCCTCGTTCTTTCGGTCCAATTTCCAAAGGGCTTGGCTTTTCAAACCCAGAAGATCGGGAAAGGTCCTGATCCGAGGGACTAGAGTTATAGCTTCCAGGGTTTCCTGATACTTTTCCTGGGAAAAAAGGGCTTGGGCCAGATAGGCATAGAGGGACCCGTCAGGATTACCGGTGCCTAAAGCATCCCTAAAAAAACCTTCAGCCCGAGGGAAATCCTGAAGTCGCAAGGCGAGGAGCCCAGAAAAGGTATAAAAACGGATGAGGTCGGTGGTCGGATTCTTCAAATCCAACTGATCCAAGGTTTCCTGGGCTTTGGCGTAGTTTCCGTCCCGGAGGAGGATACCGGCTATGCCCAGGAGATCAATATCTTCATTAGCCTGGGCTCCCAGGGTGGAAGCTCCCAGGATCATCAGGAGTGTAAAAAAAACAGTCCGCATGGTTTATCCTTTAAATCCTCGTTAATTCAAGGTAAAATCTAGGGGCAAGGTTGCCCAAATCTGGACCGCTCGTCCCTGGTATTCAGCCGGGGTAAAAACCCAATTAGGCAATGAGTCCTTTACCGCCTGGTCAAAAACTCCAGAGGGGGTGGATTCTAAAATCTTATGGTTTTTCACCCGGCCATCGGCTCCGATGAGGACCGAAACCACCACCCGACCTTCCTGCTTCATTTGTTTTGCCCTTTCGGGATAGGGAAGAGCTCCCACCTTTACCACTGGGGGTTTATCCACTGTTTCTGCGGTCATGGCCACCGCATCCAAGTCACCCAAGAGGTTTTCGTTTAGCCCCCCCAGGTCTCCGGAAGCATAATCCGGGGAATCCAAAGTTATGGACGAAAGTCCTGAACCCAAAGACGGAAGGGGGGCGAGGTTCCGATTATTTTTAGAGGGAGTCCTTTTCTGTTGTGGGGGTGGCGGCGTCAATGGTCTGGGAGCTAACTGAGGTACGGAAAAATTCACCTGGGGACCAGTTTTATCCCCCTGTTCAAAGGTCACAAATTTATTCATAAGTGACACGGACGAAAGGACGAAAAGGGTTCCACCCAGGGCGATACCCAGAGCTTTAAGGTGTTTAAAAAGTCTGCGGCAAGTAGGCCTTTGGATCATCAGGAATTCTCCGTGGCCACACCCACATCCTGGGCACCACCCAGACGACATTGGTCCACCACTTCGATGAGTTTTTCCGTGGGAGTCTGGGCGTCGGCGATCACCAATACGGTGGAAGAGGAAGAGGTCGCCAGGCCTTCCCGGACTAGGGACTGGAGGACCCAGGGTTTTACAGCCTGCTCGTTCATATAAATAATCCCTTCACGGTCGATGTAGACCCGTAGGGATTTAGTGGAGGCCACACCGCCGGAAGCAGCAGAAGGTCTGTCTAGATCCAGTTGCATATCCTTCACAAAGGTCGTAGATACGGCAAAAAATATGAGAAGGATGAACACCATGTCGATCATCGGTGTCATATCCAGGTTTTCGGGTTCGTGTTTTTTTGGTAAAAATCTCATACTCCATCCTCCAGAGTCCGGGACACCAGGAGATCTTTTAATTGCTCCAAGTCTTCCCTCATCTTGTCTTCTTTTCTATCCAGTAGCCTGCCTACTATCACCCCAGGAACCGCAATTATTAGTCCCAATTCAGTGGTGTAGAGAGCCTGGGAAATCCCTCCGGCAATACCCCCAGTCTGGGAAACAAAGGTCTGGGTAGCCAGGGAGTCGAACATTTCGATCATCCCAGTTACTGTACCTAATAACCCAGCTAGAGGAGCTAGGGCCGTCAAGACGGCTACAATATTTCGGAAGTTTCCCATTTTTTCCTGCAAGGGAAACAACACGTCTTCCAAGCGGTGCCGGAGGCGTTTCTCCTGTTTGTGAGCTTCTTTTCTAGCTAAATCCACGGCTTCCACCAGAAACCCCCGAAAATTCCCATGACCGGAGGAAGTTCCGAGGTATATAACTGGGACACGTTCAGGTTGGACCCTCTTTTTAGGGTGAGAATCCTATAACCGATCGCATACCAGAGGGAACTAGCCATGAGCATGAGTGGACCCATCATCAGGCCTCCCTTGACTAGGAAAGATGCCCAATCATCCCAGATTCCTGACATCAGGAAGCCTCCGACTTGGCTTCCTCGTGGAGATTTAGAAGCCGCAAGGCTGAAATTTCCAACTCTGAATTGATGCCGTCAGCAAAGGAGGACAGGATATTACCCAGAAGGAGCAAGGGAATAGCCACCATAAGTCCAAACTCCGTGGTGACCAGGGCTTCGGATATACCTCCAGAAAGGAGTTTTGGATCTCCGGTGCCGTAAAGGGTGATGATATCAAAAGTCCCGATCATTCCTGTTACTGTACCAAGTAGGCCTAGAAGGGGTGCCACTGCGGCAAAAACCGTGATAACTGACCGAAAAATGTCGATCTTTCCTTGTTCTTTTAAAATAGCTGCGGAGATGGCATCTTCAACTTTCTTTTCACTGACCAAAAGTCCCTGCAGGGTTCCAGAGAGTACCCGGCCCAAGGCTCCGCCAACTTTCTCCGTCATTTTGCGGGCTTTTTCCAGTTTCTTAGACTTCACCAGCTCCATGAGCTCTTCCAGGGCTTGCTTGTCCTGAACTCGTAACGACCGGAGAACCCAAGCCCGGATGACCCCCAGTATTAATCCTGCAATTCCTAGAAAAATGATCACAAAACCCACAGGACCGCCCGCATCCAGAATGTCCTGGAAGGTCTTTCCTATGTTTGTATCCACATTTTTATCGAATCCCTGAAAAATAAAGAGTGGAAGGAGGGGTGCTCTCTCGTTTTCCAAAAGGGTTTTTACCTGGTCTTTGGACTCAGCCCGGGCTAACTTTAATTGCCCTGCTCCTGAAGGTGCCAAGGTTCCACCTTGGTCTCCCGCCAAACCCATGGCGCCGATCCGGCCAAATTTGAGAACCTGACCTTCCACCTGCTTTCCGTCGTCCAAATAAAACTGTCCCGGACATTTGGTGATGGTGGATGCATGGTCTAAAAGGGTCATGCTCCCTTTGAAAGCGTATTCAAGTTCCGCCAGAAGTCTCTCCCCCGAATCTTTGTAAGATCTCTTACCCTCAGGGCTCTCATCGAAGGAAAGCATACCCGCATCACGGGACTTGGAAACTCCCTGGGATTTGATGGACTGAGCAAGATCAAAGGCATCCTGGGATTTTTGACCCTCTTCTTCCACGATCCTCAGAGACTCCGTAAACCTTGCACTTTCAGAGCTCAAGGCCAGGAGCCTTGCCTCCAAAACCACAAGACCAGCCCTGGCCTTCCTGACCCTTTCTTCCCCATCAGCCGCCACTTCTTTTTTCCTGGCGTCCAACTGTCGGATTTCACTATCCAAAAAGACAAATTCTTTCTGATAGGCATCCATTAACAGACTTTCTTCCTCTTGAGCAAAGACTTCTGTTGAACTGAGAAGAAAAAGTAAAAACCCAAGGGTTTTCATTAGATAATTATTTTTATACAAAGCATTTATTCTCATTTATCAGCTCCCAAGGTTTGGGGATTTGGCAAGGGAAAGTACCCTTCCTTAATATTTTTACGGAGGGCTTCGTAGAGATCCGCCACTCGTTTTTGGTCTTCTGTGTCCTTCAGGAGGAGAAAATCCCACCCCAGGGTTCCAGGAACTGCGACACCGTACCGAGCATCAAAAGTTTTGAAATACAGTAGAACCATGCCCAGACGGGCTACTTCCACCAGCTGTTCCTGACCTTCCAGGAGAACTTTTTGACGATACAAGCCACTTTCGGAGGTGAGCCGGTATTCGGACTCCAGGAGGTTCCAGACTCTGGCTAGAACACTACCAGAATCCAATCGACCTTCAGCTAGAAGATCTCTGAGTGTTTTTACTTCCCTAATCCGGGAATCAGCCTGGAAAGGTATACCAGCCTTGATCCGGGTTTCCAAGGTGTCCAATATTTTTAAAGTCATGGGCAAAGCGCCCCGAAGATCCGCCTTCTGTCCTGTCATGCGAGATCTGTATTCTTCCAGGTCCCTCTTCATCTGCTCGATCCGAAGTTCTTCCCTCTTGATTTGGGTTTCCACATCCGCCCGTTGGGCCGCCTGGGAACGGAGATCCTCATTGTAGTCCGCTTTGAGCAGGTCCAGATCATTGGAAAGGGTTTCTACCCGGCCTCGTTTCTCTGATATCTTCGCCGCCAGGACACTCAAAGCATCCTGGGAATCCTGGGCTGCCAGAGTTCCAGCCCCCAAGACTCCCAGCATTAAGACTATAGTAATACCTGTGATTATAAGTGATTTCTTCATTCTCTCTCTCTAAAAAAGCCCGAGGCCCCATGGCAGGGAACCTCGGACAAAAAGCAGGATACCTTCCCGCAGGAAGCCTTAGTTAGCAGCGCTGGTAGTCCAGCCAGCGGTCCAGTCTGCAGCACCGGGTGCGATGGCACCGATGTAGTTGGCTGCAGGAGTGGTTTCACCGGGAAGAGCTTGAGCAGTAGCACCTGTGATAGCAGCGGTAGGAACAAAGCTGTCATTGGTATAGTCAGCATCAGTCAGATCGGCATCAAGATTTAGGTTTGCAAACGTAGCCAAAAAGTTACCTGTGGTACCAGAAACATAGGATGTCACAGCTCCATCAGTAGCTTCAGTAGTCACCACACCTTTGAATACAGTAGTGGCGGCATCACCGTCTTTAGAATCGAGGACGTCTAAAGACTTGGAAAAGTTCGTGAAAATCATGTTGTACATTTGAACGGAGGTACCAGCCCGGAGAGCTGCAGCCTTCTCGGTCCCGTTAGAAACCACTGTCATATTTGCAATAACAGGGTTAGAAAGAGGAGTAGCTGTCACGGCTTTGCTATTATTGTCCCCTTCAATTCCCTTGTCAGCAGAAGCATATTGCTGAACCACACCGAACTGAGCTTTACCGGTCCAACCATAAGTCCAATCTAGAGAGTCATCTTGAGCACCTGTGACCACGAAGTGATCAAGATTGGCAGCGCCGCCAAAGAACTCTATGCCGTCATCAGCGTTCTGGTGAACTTGAATGTAGCTCAGAGTTGTTCCAGAACCCACACCCTGAAGAGCCAGTCCGTTGAGCTCATTGTCAGCAGTAAAGAGAACACCAGCAAACTCAATACGGACATACTTCAAGGTTCCACTGTTATCAGTATTAATGGTTCCACCGTACACACCGGTATTCCCCTCGCCTTCAGCAAAACCATTAGAATCACCGTTGTTAATCACCGCGTTACCGTTGATAATCACCCCACCCCAATCGCCTGCAGCTCTAGAACCCACAGCTCTTTCCGAAGTCAAGATAATTGGTTTTGCAGCGGTTCCCACTGCGTTAATCTTGGATCCGCGGGTAATGACCAGCATTCCAGGAGCGGTAGTACTGGAACTTCCCTTGATAATGGTCCCAGCCTCAATGGTCAAGGTAGCATTGCCGCTGTTGTCGTTTCCGATAAACACACCACCGGAGAGAGTCCACTGCCGGTCGGCAGTCAAAGTAATGTTGGAAGTAAACTTTCCATAAACCAATCCCTGTTTGTCACCCACATCGGTAAAATCACCGTCATTGTTGAAGTCCACATCCCGGGTTGCCAAGTAGCCAGTAGTGGCGTCTGCAATGGTCACCACAAATCCACCAGAGAGTTCATCGCCAACTTTTACAGAATTAACTTCCTGCACCACAGTCTTGGTAGGCTGTTCGCAGCCGAAGAAGAACGCAGTCACAGCCAATATGGTCAGTGCTTTTTTCATCATCATTTTCCTCCTATTGGAAACTTGGGTTCAACATAAAGGAGGTTTATGAGGGGATCGTTACAGGAGTGTTAGGATTGGGTTAAGATTGTGAATATTCGGTTAAACCCCAGGGGCGCACAGGGCGCGAATGCGGTCCGAAGGACGGGAGCGAACAGCGGACCCCGGAGCCGACCCGGTGCCGGCCCTTTGGCCGGTAGGGGCCCAAAACAACACTTGACACTACAGGTAGTGGAGCTTAATATCAAAGCACGCTATATAAGACATACGGTGCTCCTTCGGGGGTGAAAATGGGAAGCGGGTGAAAATCCTGCGCGGTGCCGCCGCTGTAAAGCCAGAAGACCTGCCGAATGTTTTTTACAGCCTCTTTTGCGAGCACAAAAGGAGGACACCATGTCTAGCTCATCCATTGTGGAGATGTTCCAAACTTATTTGGAGGATCAAACCGGTCAGACCGCCGACAACGCCAATGCCCAGCGCAGCGTTGCGGGACTGAATAACTACGTCCGGGAGAACTTTACCCGGGAGTACTGGCTCAGTGGGGTCTATCCCCCTGAAATCGCCCAAGCCCACCGGTTGGGAGACATCCATATCCACGATTTGGGATTCTACGGTCCTTATTGTGCGGGGTGGGATCTCCGGCAACTTCTGATTGATGGTTTTGGAGGGGTAGCTGGAAAGGCGGAGAGTAAACCCGCCCGGCATCTGCGGAGTTTTCTCGGCCAGGTGGTGAACTCCACTTTTACGACCCAAGGAGAATGCGCCGGAGCCCAGGCTTGGTCCAGCTTTGATACTTACTGCGCTCCCTTTATCCGGTACGATGGTTTGACCTTTTCCCAGGTAAAGCAGGCTCTCCAGGAATTTATTTTCAATATCAATGTTCCCACCCGGGTGGGGTTTCAAAGTCCCTTTTCCAATTTAACTTTTGACCTTCAGGTTCCAAAATCTTTAGCGAATTTAGGGGTGATCCGCGGGGGAGAGCTTCAGGAAGAGGTCTATGGGGATTTTCAGGCGGAGATGGATATGCTCAACCTCGCCTTTTGCGAGGTGATGATGGAGGGGGATGCGAGGGGTCGAGTTTTTACCTTTCCCATTCCAACCATCAATGTGACCCCGGATTTTGACTGGGAGAGTCCGGTGGTGGACGCATTTATGGGAATTACCGCCAAGTATGGAATCCCCTACTTCGCCAACTTTGTGAACTCGGACCTATCGGCGGAGGATGCGGTGTCCATGTGTTGCCGGCTTCGGCTGGATACCAAGGAATTGAAAAAACGGGGGGGAGGGCTTTTCGGGTCCAATCCCCTGACCGGGAGTATTGGGGTGGTGACCTTGAACCTGCCCCGGATCGGCTTTTTGGCCAAAGACAGGAAGGACTTTTTTGAACGACTGGCAGCTTTAGCGGTCTTGGCTAAAGAGTCCTTGGAATTGAAGCGACTGGTTCTGGAAAAGGAGACCAATCGGGGACTCTACCCCTACTCCGCCCGGTTTCTAAGTGGGGTGAAAGATCGTAGTGGGGAATTTTGGTCCCAACACTTTTGCACCATAGGGCTGGTGGGGATGCACGAGGCCTTGTTAAATTTTGGGGTGGCCGAGGGTATTCGGGGGGAGGATGGCCGGGGGGTTGCTTTGGAAGTTCTTCACTTTTTAAGGGAAAGTATGCTCCGGTTTCAATTGGAAACGGGACACTTTTACAACCTGGCAGCCACCCCGGCGGAAGGAACGGCACCTCGGCTGGCTAGACTGGACCTCCTGGCTCACCCGGGGATCCTTACCGCAGGCAAAGATCATCCTTTTTATACCAATTCCACCCAGCTTCCCGTGGAAGGAACTCCGGATTTATTCACCGTGTTAAATCACCAGGAAGAGCTACAAAATTTGTACACCGGAGGAACGGTCCTTCATGCCTACCTGGGGGAAAGAGTGGAAAATCCCCAGGTCTGCAAATCTTTGATTCGTAAAATTTTCACTGCGACGAAACTCCCCTATTTGTCCCTTTCCCCCACCTTCTCTATTTGCAGCAATCATGGGTATTTGAACGGAGAGCAGGAAGATTGCCCGGAGTGTGGTATAAAAACCGAGGTTTGGACCCGGGTGGTGGGATACCTCCGTCCTGTGGAAAACTTTGGAGGAGCGAGAAAGGAAGAATTTAAAAATCGAGAGACCTACTCCCTGGGGGACCGGTGATAGAAATTGATGGGGGACGGAGGAGGGACAGACCCCGCTCTGTCCCCAAGTTGACGGGGGACTGTCCCCGCTCTGTCCCCAAGTTGATGGGGGACTGTCCCCGCTCTGTCCCCCCTCCAACCAGGGTCTGTCCCTCCTCTGACCCCGGCCTCACCCCACCCCGTCCCCAGGGTGTTTCCAAAGACCCCACACTCCCCATCGCCGGATGGGAACCGATGAGCCTCCAGGATTATCCGGGAAAGCTAGCGGCGGTGGTTTTCCTTCAGGGATGCAATTTATCCTGCCCCTGGTGCCATAACCCAAAATTGATTCCGGAAACCGGGACTGAAGGGTCCACCGTATATTCGGAAGAGGTTCTGTTGGAAGAATTAAGGCGAAGGTGGCCTTATTTAGACGCAGTAGTCATTTCTGGCGGGGAACCGACAGTTCATCCCGGTCTGGGGGCTTTCATCCGCCGGCTCCACGAAACGGGGTTTCTCGTAAAACTGGATACCAACGGTTTTTGTCCCGAGGTTTTAGAAAAATTAGTGGTAAATAAAGAAACCTGTCCCGACTATGTGGCCTTAGATCTCAAGGGGGTTCCAGGTATTCAGGAAATCTTAACTACCCAAAGAGGTAAAAGTAACCTTACACCCCACCACTGGGATAGAACTTTGGCGCTTTTTGGAAGTACAAACATTCCCTGGGAACTTCGATGTACCTGGACAGGGGAAATTTCCCTGGATGATTTAATTCAATCCGCCATGGGAGTAAAAGCCCTCCTGGGGAAGGCCCCCTTTTTCCTTCAGAACTGCCGGGCAAAAAATCCCCAAGGGCTGTGGAAAAATCTACGGAGTTCCCAGGAAATGACCTTTGCTGCGGGAGAATTAAATAAAATCCTGGACACTTGCCGAAACCGAACTTAAATTGTTTTCGTGAGTGAGTACAAAGTACGATTTGTCCCTTCCATGGGAGAAATACAAAAAAAAGATTGGGATTCCTTAGCCTCAGCCCTTCCCCAGCCGCTTATACAGTATGAATTTTTAAAGCTCTTGGAGGATTCCGGGTCTGTTTGTCCCCAAACCGGATGGCAGAGTGCCCATTTCACCCTTTGGCAGGACGAAAAAATGGTGGCAGCGGCTCCCCTTTATATTAAGGCCCACAGTTGGGGGGAGTTTGTCTTTGATATGGCCTTTGCCCAAGCCGCCGAATCCCGAGGCTGGGATTATTACCCCAAACTGGTGGGAACCCTCCCCCTGAGCCCTGTTCCCGGGTGGAGAATCCTCCTGGCACCCGGGCTGGTCCTGGGGGAGGTTTGGGATATCTTCAATGAAGCGACGAAAGAATTTATCTTCAGGGAAAACCTCAGGGGCCGGCATCTTCTCTGGGGTGACCCGGAGATTTCCCTGGGGAATCTCCCAGAGGTGGGAGCTCCCTGGGATCACCAGGCTTTTCTTTGGGAAAATGAAGACTATGGGAATTTTCAAGATTTTCTCGATCGTTTTGATAAAAACCAGCGGCGAAACATCCGGCGAGAGATCCAGCGGCCCCTAAATCAAAATTTGGAACTCAGATTTGAAAACGGCTTTAACCTAAGCCCCGAAATCTATGAAAAAATGGAGTATTTTTACCAAAAGACCAACGATCAGTTTGGACCCATGGGGGCAAAATTCTTGACTCCGGAGTTTTTTTATGGACTCCAAAAGGCTGCCGGGGGCAATTGCTGGTTTTCGGGGGCTTACAATCCAGGGACTTTCGAACCTCTGGCTCTCGCCTTGATCTTGGAAAAAGGTGGCCAGGCCTTCGGGCGGTATTGGGGGACAGTAATAGAAGCGGATTCTCTTCATTTCAACCTCTGTTATTATCTCCCCCAAGCCCAGGCCATCGAAAGGGGATGGAAAGAATTTGATCCGGGAATGGGAGGGGAGCATAAAACCCGCCGGGGCTTCAAATCAGTGAATCGACCTTCTTACCATTGGAGTCCCGACCATCGAATAAACCGGCTATTTTTAGAAAATTTCCCCAAATTTAATGCCATGGAACAAACGACCATCGAAACCCTCAATGCGCAAAGCCCCTTTAAAAATTAAAAATCCCCGTGATTAGACCCTGTTAGCCCCATAGCGATGAATGTAATAATCGTACCCATCCACCAAAGCCTCCCATGAAGCCTCCACAATATTTTCAGAAACTCCCACAGTATCCCAACTATTTTCCTTATCCGAGAGGGTGATAAACACCCGGACGGAGGACTGGGAGGCCCCGGTTTCCGCATTGAGAACCCTTACAGAGAAATCTGTCAGCTGAATGTCCTTCATCCAGGGACACTTTTGTCCCAATGCATCCCGAAGGGCGGAATCCAAGACCCCTACAGGACCAAGCCCCGTTGCGGCGCCCATGTACTGCCGCCCCCCGGAGGTGAGAAAAATCCGTCCCACGGTTTTAGAATCCTCATCCCAGGTTTTAAAACTCTCCAAATGGTAATTATTTAAAGTAAACAGACCTTGGTACTTTCCGAGAACTTTCAGGATCAGAAGTTCAAAACTCCCTTCGGCAGCCTCGTACTCGTAACCCATCTTTTCTTTGTCTTTCAACAAGGCTGTGAGTTTGGATACTTCTGGGGAATTCTTGTCAAAATTTCCGTAGTGCCCGAGTTTTTGAACAATAGTGGATTTCCCAGCCAAGGAAGATAAGAGAATCCGCCGATTATTTCCCACAAGAGACGGTTCCATATGCTCCATGAGTTCTTGTGCTTTGGCGATCACATCGGCGTGTTGTCCGGCCTTATGGGCAAAGGCCGCTTCCCCTACAAAAGGCTGTCTGCGATCAGGTATCAAATTTGCCTTTTCCGCCACATAACGGGAAAGTTCGGTGAGCCTTTTCATTTGGGAATCCATCCCCGTGACACGACCCATTTTAAAATGAAGAGCCGGGGCGATGGTGCAAAGATTGGCATTCCCACATCTTTCTCCCCATCCGTTTATAGTCCCCTGGACATGAACAGCCCCTGCCGCCACCCCCGCAAGGGAGTTGGCTACTCCGAGTCCCAGATCGTTGTGAAAATGAACCCCCACCCGGGACCCGTAAAGTTTCACCGCTTCCTCCACGATTTCGGTGACTTCAGGAACCAGGGTTCCCCCATTGGTATCACAGAGGACCAACCGATCAGCTCCCGCTTGGGCGGCGGCGGATAATACTTTTAAGGCATAAGCCCTATCATCCTTCCACCCGTCGAAAAAGTGTTCCAGATCAAAAATGACTTCCCGCCCTTGAGATTTTAAATAAAACACCGACTCGGCGCCCATCTCAAGATTTTCCTCCAAAGTGGTACCTAAAACTTGGATTACGTGGGCCTTCCAAGTCTTACCCACCACCACCACCACCGGTGTTTCCGCCTCTAAAAGGGCATTTAACTGATGATCCTCCGAGGCTTTTTTACCCGGTTTTCGGGTAGATCCGAAGGCACAGAGTTTTGAATTGCTGAGTTTATGTTTTTTAAACCGGTCAAAAAAAGCGGCTTCCACTTCATTCGACTGGGGAAAGCCCCCTTCGATATAGTCCAAGCCCATTTCATCCAGACGCTGGGCTATCTCAAGTTTATCTTTCAAAGAATAATTAATTCCTGTTCCCTGCATCCCATCCCTGAGGGTCGTATCGAAGATTTCCACCGAATTTTTCATGTCCTGCCTCCCAGTTGTCCTTTGAATATTTGCCTTAGTAAAAAAAAGAGCCATTCCTCCCGGGGGAAGAATGGCTCATTCGACAAGTCCCGTCTTCCCAAGCCTAAAACGGCCTAATAATGAGAAAGGAGGAAATAGGGGAAGGTAGGAACTTGTGCATAGGGTAAACCTACTGTTGGAGAAGAAAGTTGTCAATACAGGGGGGTTTTTGTTCTCTAGGAGGCTTTTACCCAGGGTAATAATGACCCAATTTTTTCTGGATTGTGAAAAAAGTCCGCCGAACTGGGGACTAGGACTCAAAAAAATATGCTTCCCCCTTGACCGAACCCCAGGGGACCTTTAGTATGGCGGGAAGCAATTCATTGAGGAGGTAGCAGGTGCCTTGCGGAAGAAAGCGGAAGCGCAAAAAGATCGCCACCCATAAGCGGAAGAAGAAACTTCGGAAAAATCGACACAAGAAGAAATAAAAGCTTATGTTTATAGGCCCGAGGCAGGGTGATTAAAAATCACCCTCGGGTCCTTTTAAAACGGTCGCTTTAGGACTGTTTAAATGAGGGAAATCTTCATATCAATTCCGGTATGAAGATTTCCCGAAACTCTATTCCCCATTCAATCATTGCGAAATCAATCCCAAAATACTAAAATTATCCCATGCACAGGCTGCAACCCTTTCTACAGGAAAATCTTTTAGGAATAATTCTTGAGGAAGGGAAGAGGGGACGGGGGAGCGTGGCTTATTTTTCATCCCAGGATGAAGATACCAAGGATGCTTTTTTAACTGAACTAGCTGACATTGCTTCCATTTCCCCGGAAATCCTAGATCTGAGTACCTGTGGTGACACCCCATTTGCCCCTTTTTTTTACCATTTAGAGACCACGTTTTCCAGCTTGAGCGATTCTCAAAAGAAAACCTACCTCCGCAATGCCCAAATTTATCATAGGCATCGTAAACTTTTTGTCCCCCTGGACAAGAGTTTCGAAAATAATCCCATGGAAGACCCCATAACCGACGAACTTTTTTTCGAAAAAATGAGATTAATGTCCGCCTTAGAAAGATTACTAAAAACTGTCTACTCCCGAGAACCCAGGGTGCTTTTGATTCGCCATGGGGAATTACTTTCCCCCGAGGCTTTGGAAATTCTTCACAAGGAAACTTTTTGGGCTACCCTCCCTGTAGTCGTCATTGTACTAAAGGAGTCAGAACCCAGGAATAATCCCGGCTGGCAGAAATCCAGGGATTTTTGGATTAGAATGGATTCCGCCGGACGGGTCATCAGAATTTTAGAAACCGACAGTCCCGGGATGTCCGGATCATCCCCTCTAAGTTCCCCCGACTTGGATAAAATTTTCACCTTGATCGACTGGCTTTGTTTTGATCATGCCCTGGCGTTAGGATTGGATCTTAAAAAAAGCAGTATGTCGGGTACCCCCGAGGATTCCCAACTTCTTCTCGCCATAGCCCTGAGTTATATGGGTCTGGAGAATTGGGATCAAAGCATTGGCATATTGGAGGAATTCATGGAAATGTCCCGGGAAGGGGAAAAAATTCTAGGGATTCTCCTCCTTTCCCAGTGTTGGAAGGAAAAAAATGACAAAAGAACTGCTTTAAGAATTTTACAGCCCTTGATTCATGAAAAACAGTATTTCTCTCCTGAAAATCTTGTCCGGTACTATTTCCTTTGTTACCGGCTCAATCTGAGTGAATCTGAAAACTCATTATTCCTTCCTCCCACAGAAGAATTCATCATCCCAATTTTAAAGAAAATCCGCTGGTTCAATCATCAGGCTTTTCTCCTAACCCAGAATAACCTTTCCATCGAATTTCAAACAAAAGAAACCCAAAAAATGGCCTTAGAAAAGCTCATGGGAGGGTTGGAGATCAGCCGTAAACTCAAAAATCAGAGAAGGTATACCTCCGGCCTCCACACCCTAGGGCATTATAAAATGAAAGTTGGTCAGTTCACGGAAGCAGCCAAAATTTATCAAAAAGCTCTTTTAGGCTACCGGAGGTATTCATCTCCCCTGCTTTTAGCCCGAATGCTCAATGGATTCGGGTATCTCTATTTCACCTTGGGGCTATACCAATTATCCCTAAAGCTTCACAGGGAAGCCCTGAGCCTCCTGGAAGGCAGCCGTCAGTACGAAGAAATCCTCACCACTTTGGTAAACCTTAGCCGGGTATATCTCTTTTCTAGACAATCCAACCCAGGGCTCGAACTGTTGAGCAGGGTATTTCAATTTATGGGAAATCTTCAGGATATGACTCTACCTTTTTTATCCACCCAAACCCTCCTGGCCAATCTCGGCCTCTGCGCCATTGAAAGCGGAAAATTTTCCCAGGCCATGGAAATCGGCCGCAGACTGGAGGAACATTTCCAAAAAAACCCCACAAAACGCCCTACGGAATATACCCGCTTATTTTTTTCCCGAAAGATCTCCCTGGGTCATGATAGGGAAAAAACTCGAAACTATTTTAAGGAAACAGCGGACTGGTTACAGTCCAACCTTCCTTTTCAATACCATCTTCAAATTTTTCTTTACTCCCATTGGGCGAAATGGGAGGCCGCAGAAGGGCTCCCACAGGAGTCCCTGAGACTCCATCACCTAATCTTGGATCTACCCACCGCTGGTGACCACTTCCCTTGGGAAAAAACCAGATCCCTGAATTTTCTGGAGGACAAAAAAAACCCTGACTCTCCCCGCCTTCCCCTGGTAAAACCGGATTATTGGTTACTTAGGGAACTTTTAGAGATGGACTCCCTCCTCCTTCAACTTCAAAGAAGAATTCGAGAACTGGCCTTTTTACAAAAATGGCAGCAGCTTCTCATGAGCGACCTCATGGCCTCAAATCACCGAAGGATTCTGTGTAGGATGATTATGGAACAATGGGGAGTGGAAAAGGTTTCCACCGTATTTCAGAAAACCAGTCTCTTTGACAAAATAAATCTTTCCCCTCACCAGGAAATCCCTAATCTAAGCGAACCCTATCTGAGTGCCCAGATCGCGATTTTTCCCCTGGGTGTTCAGGATGGCTATGGGGAATGGCTGGTGGTGGAAACCGGTGAAGGTCAGCCGTCCTTAACCCGGGAAGATCACAAAATATTCCAACTTGCGGTAAACAGCTTAAATTTGGTGATTCTCGCCCAAGAAAAAAACCGTCAATTGGAAACCCAGCGCAGTGAATTGGAAGTAACTCTGAATAACCTCAACTCTGCTCAGGATCAGCTGGTGCAGTCGGAAAAAATGGCAGCCTTGGGAGGTTTAGTGGCCGGGGTGGCCCACGAGATCAATACTCCCTTGGGCGTGGCCGTCACCGGCGTGACTTACATTAAAGAAAAGGCTGATAATCTCCTCCGGCTTTTTCACCAGGAAGTGCTTAAAAAATCAGAACTGGAAGAATTCATTCTCGCCCTTCAGGAGGCTTCCTCCATGGTCTCCCATAATCTCGAAAGGGCAGCCCTGCTGGTACAAAGCTTCAAACAGGTGGCCGTGGATCAGTCCAGTGAGCAAAGGAGAAAATTCAACCTGAAGGAGTACTTAGCTGAAATACTAAAAAGCCTCGCTCCCAAGTGGAAAAGGACAGAACTGGTGGTCAATTTGGAAGGTCTTGAGTCCCTGGAAATGGATAGCTACCCCGGAGCTATCGCTCAAATCATTTCCAATCTTTTAATGAATAGTCTTATCCACGGTTTTCCCTCGGGGGGCCCCGGTGAAATCAATCTTTTGGTTAATAAGACTCCCACCGGTCAGGCCTTAATTATTCACCAGGATAATGGAAGCGGTATTGCCGAAGCCCACCTAAATAAAGTATTTGATCCTTTTTTTACCACCAACCGGGGAATGGGCGGCACTGGCCTTGGATTACACATCGTTTACAATCTGGTCACACAAAAGCTGGGAGGGAAAATTCGCTTAGAAAGCACCCTGGGAAAGGGTACTGTGTTTTATATCACCCTTCCCATGAAGACAGAATAAGACAAAAATGTACCACTAACCCCGTATTACATACAAAACAGTAGAATTTATATTTTGAGACCTGGGAAACAATATTAAATATGTATACATAAATGTATCTATATTTAATATATAATTCTCATAATTACTACAATAATGTATATAACATATCACTCTACGACGGTATTGTATTTTTATGATTATATTACTAAAATTGAAAATAATCTATAAAATGGCACAGATTTTGCCATAATAACTCCCGTCAAGGGAGCCTAAATGAAAAAAATTGTGTCACTATTGATGTTAACCCTTCCGGCAGTCCTCGCTTCTGCCCAGGAAACACCCATACCTACCCTCAGTGCGGGAAATACCGCCTGGGTGCTGATTTCCGCAGCCTTGGTCATGTTTATGACCGTTCCCGCTCTGGCCATGTTTTACGGTGGATTGGTCCGTAGGAAAAACGTACTGTCCATATTAATGCAGAGTTTTACGACCCTGGCGGTGGTAAGTCTGCTCTGGGTCGCTGTGGGCTATAGCTTTGCCTTTTCCGATACGGAATTGATTCCAGGTTTTTTAGGGGATTTTAAATATGCCTTTTTAAATGGAATCATGCCCACGGACCTTTCCCCTTTTTACGTGTCCGATCCCACCGGACGGATACCCCATATAGTTTTTGTCCTCTTCCAAGCCATGTTTGCGGTCATAACCCCGGCGATCATCGTTTCAGCCTTTGCCGAACGGATTAAATTTTCCGCTTTCCTTGGGTTTATCGTGTTGTGGAGCCTTTTAGTTTATGCCCCCATAGCCCACATGGTCTGGTCCCCCAGTGGGTTCTTCTACAAAATGGGAGTCTTGGATTTCGCCGGCGGACATCCCGTGGAAATTGCTTCTGGGTTTGCCTCCTTAGCCGCAGCCATTTACATGGGAAAGCGGAAAAACTTCCGGTCGGTCCCACCCCACGATATGACTTTTATTCTATTCGGAGCGGGGATGCTCTGGTTCGGCTGGTTCGGATTTAATGCAGGAAGCGCCCTGGCCGCCGACGGTACCGCCGCCCAAGCCTTCCTCACCACCAACACTGCAGGAGCGGCCGCAGCCCTGGTCTGGGCAGCCCTCGATTGGATATTCTCTAAAAAACCCACCCTACTGGGAGCAGCTTCGGGAGCCATCGCCGGACAAGTGGTCATCACCCCCGCCGCAGGATTCGTGGATCTAGGCTCCGCCTTAGCTCTTGGATTGGCCGCCGGGGCCGCTTGTTACTTTTTTGTGGTCATTGTGAAAAACCGCCTGGGGTACGATGATACATTAGATGCCTTTGGAGTCCATGGAATAGCTGGAGTCATTGGGACTTTGGGATTGGGACTTTTTGCCAATCCGGCTATTTTCCCCGGGGTTGCGGGATTTTTTCATGGAAATCCTGGGCAAATCTGGGTTCAATTGGCCAGTGCGGGCACAGCCATTTTATGGACCTTCGTTGGAACTTTTGGCATTCTGTGGTTTTTGAATCGTTTTATGGAAATTAGGGTTACAGACCATGACGAAGCATTGGGACTGGACATCAGTCAGCACAACGAACGGGCCTACACTATCATTGAATAAGGAAACTTAATGAAATACGTCATAGCTATTATCCAACCTTACCGGTTGGACGAAGTAAAGGAAGAGCTTTACAAAACGAATATCAATCTCATTACCGTTTCGGAAGTTTTGGGCCATGGTCGCCAGGGAGGAGTTACGGAAATTTACCGGGGACTCAAAGAAACCGGCAATCTCCTGCGGAAACTAAAACTGGAAATTGCAGTTAACGAAGAATTCCTGGAGCCCTGTTTGCAGGCCATCACCAAAGGGGCGCGCACCGGAGAACTGGGGGATGGAAAAATATTTGTTTATGATTTGGATGAATGCGTGAGAATTCGCACGGGAGAAAGGGGCAAACCAGCCATTGGCTAGTTAGTTCCGAAAGGAATGTACCGGGGCGGGAATTTGACCGCCCCGTTTAATAAAGGCTTCGCAGGAAAAGGTATTCACCGCCATCACAGGCCCCCCACCGAGGAGCCCTCCGAATTCCACCCTATCCCCGGCGACTTTTCCGGGGGCAGGAATGATCCTAACTCCCGTGGTTTTATGATTCATCATCCCGATGGCCGCTTCGTCGGCAATAATTCCAGAAATAGTGTACTCGGAAGTATCTCCGGGGATCACCACCATATCCAAACCCACAGAACAAACCGTGGTCATGGTCTCCAGCTTTTCCAAGGTTAATGCCCCCTTCTCCACGGCGGCCACCATGCCCTCGTCCTCGGTCACGGGAATAAAAGCACCAGAAAGACCACCCACGTGGGAGCTGGCCATGATTCCACCTTTTTTTACCGCATCGGTAAGCAGGGCCAGGGCGGCGATGGTTCCTGGAGCCCCTGTGGCCTCCAATCCCATTTCCTCAAATATTCGGGCTACAGAATCCCCCACCGCCGGGGTGGGAGCCAAGCTTAGATCACAGATACCGAAGGGAATCCCCAGACGGCGGCAAGCTTCCCGGGCGACCAGCTCTCCCATCCGGGTGATTTTGAAGGATGTTTTTTTAATAGCCTCGGCCAGTTCGTCAAAAGAAGCCCCGCTCATGGATTCCAGCACAGATTTCACCACCCCAGGACCGGAAACACCCACATGGAGTTCCTTTTCCGGTTCGCCAATTCCATGAAAGGCCCCGGCCATAAAAGGATTATCCTCCACGGCGTTGCAGAACACCACCAATTTAGCACAGGCCAAGCCCGACTGTTCCCGGGTTAGCCATGCGGCCTCTTTTATCCCCCGGCC
>CAZUXL010000047.1:0-25278 GCA_964624355.1 uncultured Spirochaetales bacterium | reverse complement strand
TCGTCGATCAGCTTGTCCAGATATCGAACTTTTTGAACTAATTTATCTTCTATCTCTTCCACCCGGTATCCACAAATTACCCCCGTTATTTTACTTGCATTTGGATTTATTTCCGGTGCTTTGTCAAAAAACTGTTCAAAATTTGTGTTAGTATCCAACTGTTCCTGAAGCGTTTGTTCATTATATCCCGTTAGCCAAAACAGGATTTCATCCACTTCTTTTTTTGTCCGACCTTTTCTCTCCGCCTTGTTAAGGTAAAGGGGATAGACACTGGCAAAAGTCATGGTGTAAAATTTCTTATCATTTTTCATTTTTTTTCTCCCCCAAAATATTCCCATTCATATGGATGGTGCCCTTTAGACTCTGGATAAATTTCTCTTGAACGGAAGTCTCAATCGCCCGGGGACTTCGGACTTTCCGAACTAAATCGATGGCTTCCTGGGGGGTCACACCTCGGCGGAGGGTTAGCCAAGAAGCCGCCATCAAACCGCTGCGGCCTAGGCCACCCACACAGTGAATGGCAACACATTTGCCCTGGGAAACCAGCCCATCCAGCCAATCGGCTCCTTGGAGCAATTGTTCTTCAGTAGGTATCCCTCCATCCCGGATGGGAAGGTGCAGAACCTGAAATCCCCCATTCCGATAAATCTCTAAAAGCTTGGGAACCCCGTACCGTTTAAACTCGTCTGGGGTTACTAAACATAGGATTCCCTGTACCCCAAAGCGATGCAGTTCATCCAAGTCCGATTCCAAGTTCCGTCCCCAATCCTTTCTCCCTGGAAAAATGGTCAATCCCACCTGACCCCGCCCCTGATAATCCCCGGCAACTCCCGAGGGAAGCCAGTCGATCCTCAGGCGCCTACGGGCTTCAATATCTTTCTGGATCACCTGAACCAATCGTAAACAAGCATAGAGAGCCAAGCGTTTTTGAAGGGGCGAGCACTCGTCAAAACTCAGGGTATGGGCAGCATACCGCAGCTGGGCCACGTAGAGCTGATAGGAAGACCGGTCAGCCTGAACCAGCCCTGCAAACCGGGACCGGAGATGACAAATAAGCTTCCAGACCAGATTTATCCGGGGATCGGTGGAATTTACAAAGAGCTCGGGATCGGGAGTCCTACCCAAATCTGGGGTGTTTAAAACTTGATCCACCAGATTTTGGGCCTCCTGGTAATCCTTCTCGTCCCGAAGTTTAAGATAAATATAGAGAAGGTCATTTTCCAGTTTCACAAAATCCCTCAGCACATGCCCCCGGTGGGCATTGAAGAAATCTATGATCCAAACATTCCCCTGGGGATCCACCAAAATATTTTTCCCGTTTAGATCCCCGTGAATATAGGAGGTGTAATGGGATTCCTGAAAGGGTTCAGAAAAAAGCTGTCCCGAGTTCCTATAGAAATCCCCCAGTAATTTCACCGGTAGACCCGGAACCAAATCTACATTTAATCCTCCGGCGATAGTCCCAGCAAGACCATCCAGTGAATCCGCCCACCGGGGAGAAAATTCGTAGTATTTTAAAAGCGGCAGTTTTTCCAGACTGGCCGCTTCGTAGAGCCGGCCCAACTGGGAAACAAACACCTGGTCCAAAATATCCTTGATACGGAAATATTTTTCCTGGAGAAACTCGGGATTTTGGGGAAGGGGCAGGGACCCGGCACTGACCAAAAGATCTTCCACCAAATCCTGAAAACATCGAACCTCCCCTTCCTTCATGGCTGCGTACCGGTACTTGATCCCTCCCCGGTCCCCCACTTCCACGAAGTCCACTATCGCCGGGGCATTATTCCCCAGAACCTCTTGAATCTCCTCAAAGGACATGCGCTCCTGGGCTATCTTATCCCTCTTTCCCAATTTCAAAACCACCGGGACATGCTGGTGTCCGTGCAGATCCACCCCTTTTCCCCTGAGGACCAGGTTCCCCGAAAAGCCCCCGTCCAGAACCTTGAGCTTTACGGATTCACAATCCCGGAATAAATGAAGGAGAATACCCTGGTCCTCGGACTTCATATTCAGCGCCGTATCAAACTGAAGTTTGGAAGCATCGGTACGGGAGGACGAGGGAGTAACAACCTGGGGAACAGAGCCGTTTAAAAAGGAGGTAAAATCCGCCAGGGAACCATAAACCCGCACTCCTAATATCTCCTTGAGCTGCCTTAAAAAGGTAAAATGCATGGTCCGGCTGGAGGATGCACAGAGGGCGGAGCACACCGCCAGGTCAAACTGGGGATACCGGGTAGTGAGCTCGTAGGCCAAAAGGTAGACTTTAGCCTCGGTCCAGACCCCCATGAGACCCACAGGAATTCGCACCCCATTCTGGCCGACTTCTTTCTCAATCACCTTCGCCAGGGACGTCTGGTGAAAATCATTGAGTCCGCTGGCATCCACCACGGTGACCCCATCCCGCCGGCCATTCTGGGAAAAAACGAAGTCAGCCCCCGGGGTTCCTGCAAGGCAATGAACGCCGAATTGGGCCAAATGTTCCGCCTGTCCGGGATCGTCTTCCTGGTGCCAATCCCGGATATGGATGATTCCCAGGGATTCTGGGCTCTGGGAATAGGCCCATTCCATAGCCTGACTCAAGGGTCCCTCGGAAGGAATTTCTCCCAGGAGCCTCAGAGCCTCCTGATACCCCACATGGAGGGCATTGGGTAGGGGATCCTGGGGTTCCAGGAGTTTTACAAAATCGTTTTGAAGGCATTGGGTTATAAGTAGGGCTTTCATATTAAAATAATTATAGGATACTTATAATATAAAAAGGATCCCGTCATGAAAAACATCTCGAAGCCTCTCTATATCTGTCGCAATAAAACCCACTGGAAGGGAATGTTTTTACTAATCCTTCTCATATCCCTCTTGTGGTGTTTGGTGCTGTTTATTCCCCGGAGTGGATCCAATGAAAAAGATGGGTACTTTTGGTTAATGGCGGCCATGGGTCTGGGGATCGTTGTATTAATTCTTTACACGAGTTTGCTCCGGCATTGGTCTAAAACTTGGATACAAGATGGAACGGTTTATTCGGACCTCGCCACCAGATTTTACTTACCCTATTCCCAAAGAATGCCCCTGGAAGAGATAAAAGAGATCTGCTTTATCTTCAACGGTGAGATTTTTCGGAATAAGGTTGCCTACCCCAACGCCAGGATGGTAACGCAATTGAAGGCTCAGTTAGGGGAAAAAATAGATAAACTTTTCACCCAGGGACCGAATATTGCCCCGGTAAATATGGAAAATGACAAATATCGCTTCCCTGCGGTTTGTGGGTCCTTGCGGCTGTTGGACCATAAGGGAAAGTCCATGGTGGTGGAATTAAAAACCCTCATGAAGCAGTCCAATTTGAAGGAGGTAAAAAAATTCCTAACTTTTATGCCTGCGGGGGTTAATTACACCTGGAAGTATGGAAAAGTAGGCATTCATACCTACAGTACTCTTTCCTGAGAAAGATTTACCTTGTGATCCCTATGGCCATTGATTAAACTCTTCCCTGTAGGAGTTAATGAATGAAAACCAGCACCCGGAATACAGTAATTGTCTTTATTTCCCTCTTTGTACTGCTCTTTTTAGGACGATTCATCATGATAATGATGTCTCCTCCCGAACCGGTGATTACCATTGGTGGGATATTCCAAGAACAAAATGTGGCGGTACAGTCCATGGATGGGTATTCCAGCTCCCCTCGGAGTGTTAAAAACTATGCCAGTTCCAAGATCTTCCTACCCCAAGCCGAATCTTCTGCCCAAGTTATGGATCAAAAATACGAAAGAGTGGCCACCCTTTCTTCCCAGAGTAAGGAATACGATCAGGACCTACAAAAGCTGAATTCCCTGGAAAAGGAACTGGGTGCGGTGGTTCAACAGGAAAAATCCAGCGGACTTTCGGGTGCCAGAAAACTAGATCTGACCTTGGGTGTGGTCCCCTCATCCTTTGAGCCCCTGGTCGACCGGCTGAAAACCATTGGTTCCTTAAATTCTGTCACCGTGAATAAAACTGACAAGACCTCGGAGTTCAAAGCCTTGGCGGCAAAAAGACTCTCTTTGGAAAAAACCAGGGATGGCCTGCGGTCCTTGAAGGCTCCCGGTGCTGATTTAGCGGATCTCATCACCCTGGAAACTCGAATTTTGGAAATAGAAAGCCAAATCCAGGACTTGGGGGTCTCCCTGGGAGATTTCGATGAATCCAATTCCCTTTGTACTGTGGAGTTTACCCTCAATGAAACCACCGCTGCGGTGGGACCCAATATTCTGTATGCCCTCTTGGAGGCTTTGGCGTGGACAGTCCCCCTCTATTTGGGAATTGTCCTCGCCGCTTTCCTGGTCATGGGTACCGGGGTTCTCACCACCATGGTCATCGACCGGATCAAAAAGTGGAGAGCCGAGAGTTAAATCTCGGCCTCCCGTCATCTAGTACCGGACGTAAAGTTTGTAGTTCTTTCCGTGGTTGTTATCGTAGTAGGTGGTTCCGTTGACAAAATATTTGATCACATACTCCATATCGGCTACCTGTGCACCGGTATTCACGTCGAAGATCCAGTTTTCCACTCCCACAGCATTGGGACTGGGAATACTGGTTCCATTGGACACGGTCCAAGTACTGCTGTAAAGAGCTGCTACGGAAGACTGGGTCTGCCATGAGTTGATGGTGTATACAATGGTGACACTCTTTGTGGGGGAGAGATTGCGGACTGCAATGTTACCGTTGAAGTGAGCCTTACCGGTGGTAAAGTTTTTATACGCAGAAGCGAAAGATTGGGCAACATTATATCCTGCTCCCAAAAGCTCGCCCCCATTTTGAGAAAGGGTATAATTGGCACCGGAGTTATTATCCCAATAGGTAGTCCCATTGGCCACCATTTTCAAACAGAAGGTGTTACCGTAGGGATTCACACTGTTATTTACACTGGTCCAATTCAGGCATGCAGTCCAGATTTCGAATCCGGGTTCCGCAGTTCCCAGGTATACCGCATTGATATCCACCCAAGTTCCATTGGTTTTGGCCTGATGGACCACCACAGTTTTTGTGGTGGAAAGATTTTTCACCTTAATTGTGTAATCACGGTTCAGGGTATAGGGGGTAGCGATGTTACGTACATAGGAACCACTGCGCACCAGGGCAATATTTCCACCTAAGGCACGGGTGGACTCTTCGGTATCCTCAAAAGTTTCGTTGAACATCAAACTCTGAGAACAAGAAGATAAGACGCTTAATAACACTAAGGCCGAATAGATTTTTTTCATTACATTTCTCCAATACAAATTTTATGTCCAGACCATAACCGCGATTTGCCACCGTGTCAAGGTCAACGATAGACTTTATTGGACAATATCTCTTTTTAGGAGACAAGAAGCAGGTGTATTCCTTCCACCACATGGAAAAAAATGAGGACCTAAATTAACTTTGTTCTCTAAAAATGTGGCTAAATTTTAGATTTAAGCAGTAATATCTTTAGGGAGACCTATCATTTTTCATATAGACTCAATAATTCTATACTTGACAATAACCATTAATTGCTATTTATTAAGTCCAGGAGTTTATAATGAGAAAACATATATGTTTAATGTCCCTATTTGTCGCCATGGGCCTTTTATCCAGTTGCGATACACCCACCACCAACACCACAGCCAAAACAACAACCACACCTTCCACCACCACACCAGTTGTTGAGAATAAAACTACCACTTTTCTAGTATCCAAAGCCTTTAATTTTGGTAATGACATTTATGGGCAATCCGCTCCTGTAAAAATTTGGCTGGCCGGAACGTTCAACAACTGGGTAGCCAACGATGAAGCCTTCGCCATGACCACTAAAGCCGACGGGAACTTTACCTATACATTTACCGCACCTGTGGGAACGGTGCTCAAGTTCAAGTTTATAATACAAACTGTAAACTCCCCACCGGCAGGGGATTGGTGGACAAGTATGACCCAGGCGTTCGATGCGACCAATGGCCCCATCTGCCTGTCACCTGCTGTGGCTGACGTGTCTTTTGATGCCGATGGGTATGGGGGATTCAATGCCGTTTATACGGTGAAATAGTATTTACTTTATATCCACCTGCAACATCACCCCCTGACCCTCATGGTCGGGGTTGATGAGGACCAGGTGAAGAAGAACTGGTTCGCCTTTTTTCATCTTCCAGGAGACCGTGGGAACCATTTCCCCATAGCCCATATTAGAGTCCATTTCCGCACCACCAAAGTCTTTCAGGGCAATCTTCAAGGGTACATCTTTTCCGGTAGGGCTGGAGAAGGTATAGGTTCCGGACTTCCATGCGGAGAAAAGAATGAATGTTTCCTCCGCAGCCCGAGGAAAACCCACTTGATTCTGTTCAATGGGATAAAAATAAACCTCGGATGGGTCCTTGTTCTTTCCTGACAGCCAGCGCACCAGCTCCTCGGGTACAGGGGGAAGGGTTCCTAGGGATGTAGTCTTGGATTCACTGGAATGGGTCACCGCTGTGTCCAGAACCCAAGGATAGGACTCCACCCATTTCTCCACTTCTTCTGTGCGAAAGCTTATCATCTCTGGGCGATCGTAGGCAATCGAACCATCTAAAATATCCAGTAAAAGTAGTCGTCCGCCAACTCCGGCAATTCGAAAAAAATCTTTATATCGGTCCCAGGAATATAAGGCCAAAGAAGGAACTCGGGTGCTCCAGATCAGTTCACCAGTCTCCAGGGATCGAAGTTCAAAAAGACCACTCCAAGTTATAGTTACAAGCCCCTGATCCGTCACCCCGGGAGAATGGACTATGGCGTGGGAAGGAACTTCCCAAAGAACCTCTCCCGAAATGCGGCTCCAACAGATGAGCCACCCCTGGGAGTTCTGACCAAAAATCCTCCCCAGGTCTTCCACACGATGAGTCATAAGGGGGGGCTCAGGTTTTAAGGGTACCAGCCTCGGAACCGGACCTGTATCCTCCGGGAGGGTCATTTCCTCCGGACTGCAACTGAGAAAAATCAATATGATCAGCAGTGGGATCAAGCGGCTCACGGGAACTCCTCAAATTGTGGCTTGTTCATTTTTCGGCCCTAGGATAGACTTCTATTTATGTCCTTAAATTGGATGGAAATCAACCGTGTTCTGGAAGAATTGCCCTTGCAGGGGTCTTTTATTCAGGATATTCGGCAAACCGATTACCAGAACACCTATATTAACTTTTATAAACCCGGCCGAAACCTCTGGCTCCTGGTTTCCCTGACCCAAGGAAAGACCAGAATCCATGAGGTTTCCAAGAAACCAGCTTTTTTAAAAAAACCTCCCCGGTTCGTGGAATACCTCCGATCCCACATCATGGGGGGGAAGGTTTTGAAAGCGGAGCAATGGGGCCGGGAACGAATTTTAGAGTTGGAAATCGGGACCGCCGAAGGGACCTTCACGCTCTGGATCCGCCTCTGGGGTGAAGATTCCAATATTTTGGTGACCGGGGAAGACCGGATCATCCTGGAAGCCGCCTTCCGCCGGCCGGGAAGTCTGGAAATCAAAGGCCATCCTTTCCTTCCCCCACAGATCCCCGATTACACCCAAGGGGAGCGAAAAGTGTTTACCCTCCGGGATCTCCCAGGGGAAGAATCCTACAATAAAAAACTGGAAGAGTACTATAAAGGCGCCGGTCAGGATGAGGATCTGGAACGCCTTCGGGCCCAGCTCATCCGCCGTTTAAAGGCAAGTTTTGAAGTTCTGGATGATAACCTTCGTCAGCGTCTGTTTCGCCGGGAGGAGTACCGGCGCAAGGATGACTGGAAAACCTACGGCGACCTTATCAGTGCCTTCGCCCATGAAATCACCCTGGGGGAGAAATCCTGGACAGGGGAAGACTTTCGCGATTTCTCCCAAGTGGTCATTCCCCTGGACCCCACCCTCTCAGCCCTGGAAAACTCCCAAAAGTATTACAAACTCTATGCTAAAGCCAGGGATGGGGAAGTGCGTCTGGAAGAAGACATAGCCCATGCCCTGGGTGAGAAAAACCAACTGGAATCTAAGCTTGAGCAAGCAGCCTGGGAAGAGGACATCCACTGGATAAAAAAAGAGCTCAAAGCCCTGGCCCCCCTTCCCCAATCCAAGGAAAAAAATCCAATCCCCGGACTGGAATTTGCTTCCGGGGCTTATCGAATCTTGGTGGGCCGCACCGCCAAGGAAAACGATGAACTCCTGCGCCGCCATGTCCGGGGGGGAGATCTTTGGCTCCACACCCGCGACGTGCCGGGGGGCTATGTATTTATCAAGGTTCCCAAGGGAAAGACGGTCCCGCTGGAGCCACTTTTAGATGCGGCGCAGCTGGCCCTCCATTATTCCAAAGCCAAACAAGACGGGCAAGCGGATCTCTACTATACTCAAGTAAAACACCTGCGCAGGGCTAAGGATGGGCCTTTGGGCTTGGTACTTCCCACCCAGGAGAAGAATCTTCATATCCGGATCGATCAGGAAAAAATAGAAAGGCTTCAGAGAAGCCGCCGAGGAAATGAATAATATGTTAAAACGTCTGTCCCAAGAGGGACGAATGGTATGGGCTTTGGATACGGGTTTGGATCCCCGGGGCCTGGAAGCCTCGGCCATGATTAAACAGACCCGGACCAGTGCGGGATTTTACGATGGCCAGTGGCATGTTTGGCCGATCCAAGGGGTCATGGAACACCAGGATACCTTATGGATTTTTGGCCCGGACCAGGGAGATTTCATCGATCTGGGGTGGGAAATGCTTCCCTTGGAAGTGGAGGAAGCCCGGGTTCTGTCATTCATTCAAGCCTCAACCACCTCCGAGAGTCCCCAAGGCCCGTGGAGAAGTTTGGATCACGGACGGTTTCTCGTGCTTCCCGCTTACTTTTCCCGGCTTAATCCTACTGCCCAAATATCCTGGCAGGACTTTTCCTCCCCCTTCACCAGTCCCTCCAAGGACCTGGACTGGCGATCCGGTTCCCTGGTCTGGCGTCTTTTCTCGGGAACCTTTCCCTATCCAGGGGGGGAAACCGAAGAAACCCGGGATCGTAAACGCGCTTTCCGGCTCCCTCAGAGTTCCTGGATTTGTCCTTCGATTCCCCCGGAGTTGGGGAAACTGGTGGACCAATCCCTCCACTACGGCGGGGAGCATTCTCCCCCAAGCTGGGAATGGGTTTGTCAAAATCCCGAGTGTCTCAATATCCCTCCCAACTCCACCCCCACGGATCAGGGGACTAAGTGGTTTAAAAAAGAGGAGATCCGGTTCCTTCACCGGGTGTGGTGGAGAAAATACCGGGCTAGAACCCTGCTCACGGGGATACCGGGACTATTTATCCTGGTACTCATGGCTAGCTGGATGGCTTCCTTGGGAATGCCCCTGCCCATGGATGAGAGAACTCCTTTTCAGGTGGTTCAAGGTTACTATCAAGGTATTAGTCAAATTGAGGATCAACCCTTGAGAGAACTCACCACCGGAACCCGGGATCCGATTATTCTCAATGAAATCGATCAAATGGCCAGGCTGTTTATTTTTTCCCAGCTCCAAGTGACCCAAATGGGGGGACCAGGCATCCTTCAAGCGGCCGTCTGGGACCAAGAAGGCCGTCCAGCCCTCTATAAATTTCAAACTCTCTTTGGAATTACCAATCTTTTCATCAACCCGAAAGATCCAACCCATTTTACCGCAGAATATACCAGTTGGTACTCCACCCAGGAGGAAGACGGGGGAATCCTCCAACCGAGATCGTGGTCCGTGAGTGCGGTCTCCGATGTGGTCACCTTGAGGGAAACCGAAAGGGGTTGGAAAATAGAAAAAATAGACCGGATTACCCACCCGCTCCCTTTTGGAAGTCTCGAGCCATGAATCCCAACCGGACCCCCGATTTTACCTTAAAGTTCACAGATCCCGCACTAAACGCCCTCATCAGGAATACCAAGGAAAACCAAGGGATTTTTAGCCGACACTTCAACTCAGCGGAGGATTTTTTTATCCGTCTGGATAGGGCTGTGACTTTTCCCTCTTGGGACATCCACCATCACGTGGGTACCTCAGCCCCATCCCCCGAGTACCTGATCCAACTAACCGAACTGATCAAGTCCCTCCTCCCCCAGATTGGCCCCTTACTCGCTGAAACGAGTTGGTATTTCGATCCCCGGGACATCTTCCACCCTGGATTTTACCAGCTCTACGATATTAAAGGTCGGAAATATCTCTTCGTCCTAAAAATGGAGCTGGGCCTCCAACCCCGGGGTTGTGAAATTATAAAACCCGGAACCAATGACCGGACCCCGATTTACCGTACCCGGGACATCTACCTGGATGCGGAGATTCTTCCCTTGGAGAAAGAGCAAAGCACCTCCCGGGAATTTTGGATTCACAGGTATTTTTCAGAAACATGGTCCGGGGAACAGGGGCGGGGGTACTTTGTCCAAGGGGTTTGGATTGATGATTCCCTCTCTAAATTCCTTTCCAAGGTTTTTATTTCCGAGGGGAAAAAAATCTATCCTTTCTATCCTTTTAAATGCCGCTACGGCACGGTGAGTTCCACGGTGGTGGACTTTTCCCCAGAGGGACGCCACCGGTCCATAAAACTTTTAGATCGGGCTATTGAGGATCTCTCTCCTTATTTGGATCAGGTTCAAAAAATTGTTCAAACTGAAGGATTCTCTGAAAAGCAAGAATTGTTTACCACCCTGAGGAAAAAGTTCGAACCCCGGTGGGAATCCATTTGGAAAAATCTCCGGATCGATTCTTATCTCAACCACGACGAACAAAAGGAATTTACCTACCATGAATGAATCGTTGCAGGACAAAAAGGTAGTGATCATGGGCCTCGGTCTCCATGGGGGAGGATTGGCCAGCGCTCTTTACTGTGCAAAGAAGGGAGCAAAGTTGTTGATCACCGACCTCCGGGATGAAAAGACCCTCTCACCTTCCATGAATAAACTTAAAGACTGGCCCGTGGAGTACATTCTGGGCGAGCACCGGATAAAGGATTTTGAAGAAGCGGATATGGTCATTAAAAATCCGGGTGTTCGGGTAGACTCCCCATTTCTTCTGAGTGCCAAGCGGATCGAAACCGATATTTCTCTCTTTCTTGCCCAGGTAAAAAATCCCATCCTGGCGGTCACCGGGAGTAAAGGAAAAAGCTCCACTGTGAGTGCCCTTCATGCGATTCTAAAAAGGGTCTGGCCAAATGCTAAATTGGGGGGAAACATCACTGTCAGTCCCCTCACTTTTCTTGAGGACTTAAAAGACGACCCCCATTCCCCCATTGTTTTAGAACTCTCCAGTTGGCAGTTGGCGGATCTTCGGGGCCGCAACCTCCTGAAACCCCGGGTCAGTGTGATCACGAACATAATGAATGACCATTTAAACGCCTATGGATCCTTAGAGGCCTATGTGGAAGACAAACGGGAGATCTACCGCGGACAGGATGACCACGATTGGACGCTAGTCAATCTGGATGACCCCTACGGGGAATCTTTTTTATCCCAATCCAAGGCCCGAATCGCAGGACTGAGTCTGGAGGAACACCGCCCCCCCCACCCTGGTACGGAAGCTTGGATTACCCTCTCGGGAAAGGAAGGATTGATCGCCTGGGAAGGGAAAAAAATATCCCTCCTCCCGGAAAAACTTCAAATTCCCGGTAAAGCCTTCCTCCAAAACTGTCTCACCGCCGGGGCTATGGCAGCTCTGTTTGGGGTCGCCGGCCCGGTGATTCGGGAAGCTTTGGGAGATTTCATAGGAATCCCCCACAGGATGGAGAAATTTCTCACATGGAAAGGAATCGACTTTTACAATGATACCGCCGCCACCATTCCTGAAGCCGCCTGCGCCAGTTACATGGCCTTGGAAGGAAAGGTACGGTGGCTCACCGGGGGTACGGATAAAAATCTGGATCTCGAGTCCTATAGAATGTTAACGAAGCAACCCAGCAAATTGGTACTTCTCGGTGGCTCGGCGACCCAACGGCTTATTCCCATACTTCAGGAAAAGGCCTGGATCTTCGAAGGGCCTTTTACCACCATCAAAGAAGCAGTGGAAGAACTTCTTCGGGATATCCAGTCCAACGAGACCGTTATTCTTTCTCCAGGAGCAGCTAGTTTTGAATTATTTAAAAACGAATTCGACCGAGGGGACCAGTTTAAAGCCCAGGTAAGAAGTCAGACGGGAAACTAAAACCAGGAGAATTCTAGGCAGAACTCCAGCCTTTCATTACCCCGTTTTTAGATAGAAAACTATTCCAAAAGGCATTGCTGTCTAAGGCCGTGCCCGATTCGTAGAGAGTCCAACCGAAGTGCCATTTTGCCAGGGGAACCTGAGAGGGCAGCAGGGCATTTAAGGAATGTTCCAACTTCTGGAGAATCTGGGGAATATTGGCCAATTTAGTTTCGGGAAGGAGCACAGCAAAAGAAGTCCTCCCCACCCGGGAAGCGGAATCCATGGACCGCAGAAGGGTGTTCAAAGTTTTAGTGGTTTCCATGAGAATTCGATCACCGACGATCCAGCCGACACTTTCATTTATCGCCCCCAGACCTTCCAGCTTGATAAACAGAAGGGACATTTCCAGCCCCTTCTCGTCACCGTACCGCACGATCTTCTGAGTTTCGTAAAGAAATCGCTCTTCCAGTTCCTGGGGCTTATACAATCCGGTTGTCAGGTCCAATGGGGTATCCTTATTAGTATAATTTACCACAGTTTCCCTATTTTACAACCGGAGATCCCCTAAGAATCAATGAAAAGTATTATCTAAATAAGAAACCGGGAGTTTGTAGCTAAATATCATTCCGAAATAAGGAAACTTCAAAGGAACATACCCCGGATCCCCTTCCCGACTGGTAAAATCGATGTAGGTGACCCCAGGCTGAGTTCCCCAAGGCACGATGAGAAATTTGAACTCCAGCTGCCTCATAACCTCCGCACCCAGGGCGATGAGTATCCCCGCATGACCGCCGATCACCGCCTCCACGTGTCCACCGATGCTGGCGGTAAAATAGTAGGGCTCCTGACCGAAGGAAATATTCATGGTAAAATAAGGTACCGGAGCTAAGTAAGGTTGGTTATTGGCAGCCCTGGTGAGAATGAACATCCCCAAGGTAGAGGAGTATCGTATCAGATCCCGCTGATTCTCATTCCAGTATCGCTCCAAAGCGACTTGAGCCACCCCGAAGGTAAACTTAGCAGCCCCCAAGGGCAGGCTCTCGGCCAAACCCCCGAGTCCGAAAACAGCAAAGTGTCGATCGAATCCCTGTTTGAATTGTTTATACTGGACGGGATTGGTGATGTTATTCTCGTAGGCTTCCAGATAATCCCGGAATTCATAGTTGAACTTTTGAAAGGATTCCCTGTATTTATCCAGTTGGGTGATCCCCAATTTCAAGGCTCTTTTAGTCTGTTGGAAATTAATCCCTGCCTGCAGAAAGGTTTTAATGATTTTAATATCCGTGGCGGAAACCAGAAGATCCACGTAATCCGAAGGGGTAAAAGTGATGTCGTATTGCCGAAGAAACAAATATTCATCGGAATTCACCCCAGATTCGATTAAAAAATCCAACACCGGCCCTTGGGCTCCCAAACGTTTCCAGATGGCATCTTGTTTTTGGGCTTCGGTGAGAATTTGAGGCCCCACGCCGGTGGAATTGTCCTTCCCCCGGTAGTGAACGTCAATTTTGATGACCACTTCTTTCAAAGCATCGGTCAGGAGATCCTCGCTTTCCACATTCACGTTATCGGTGAAGGAAACCAGTCCCGTGGCCACATCCACGATCCGGACGTTCACGGAAAATATTTTGGAAAATTTCTCCACTGAGGCCACAAAAAGCTTTTCCACCGAAAGACTTTTTCCCAAGGCCAAAATCTGGGAATCCGCATTCTCGGCGGTGAGAATTATTTTTTGTTCCGTGGCAACTTTCTGTATGATACCCCTTTCAATAATTCTGAAGAGGTTAGTTTTAAAGAGTTCGGTTCGAATGATATTCGTCAAATGGGTTCGAAGGGCTGGTTCATAGGAGGAGGAACTCACGTCCAAGACCGCCATAAGCGGTCGGGTGTCTTCTATCACCGGCCCCGCGGCATAAACTCCCACGGCTAGTAAAAGCCAAACCACACTCAGTAATACTTTCAACATAAATGACTCCTTACCCCGTGAGTATAACCCACAGGAGCAAGGACGTCTTTTATATTTTCCTATTTATTTGTGTGACTTTTGTGTGACTTTCATATTTATTTTGGATAAATCAGCTGCCGGAATCGAAAATCACTTTCCCGGGGCGATAATTTCCCGGCTTTACCTGGGACCTTATAATACTAAGATCCTTGGTCTGTCTATCCAAATCCTTGAGTTGGTAGGAAAACCCTGTACCAGCCTGAACGACCTGCACATCTCCCGTCCCCACGACCTCCGGAAGTATCTTCTCCTCTTCCTTGGTAAGTCTCAGATCCAGGGGAGCTTCCAAGGCTTTACTCAGTAGGTTTCGTCTCACATTAGCTTTTTGAATCCCCACATTTTTCCCTAAATCCTGTTGTCTGCGAACAAAGGCGATGAGGAAAAAGCTCAGGGAAAATACCACCGGTACGAAACCAAGACTCGTGGTCAGCACCCCGGAAGCCATCTCCGGCGACATATTTAAAAGATTTTCCAAAAGCCCCATTTGAACAAAATAATGAAAAAAACCAAAACCCCGTGGGGCCGCCCCCATGAGGCCAAACCAGGTGAAGTAAGCACCGAAGGCCAGGTTAAACCCGTTAAAAAATCCAATCCATCGGTTCGTGCCCGAAGCATTCCCATTGAACGGAATAGGACTGCGCAGGGGGGGGGGGGGGTTTTCAAAAGAGGTTTTTGAGGTTTTCAGGAGTTCAGGGAAACTGTAGAAGAGTGTGCCTTGGTCGCTCACCTGGGGTTCCCCCTCGTATTCCAGCATCAATCTGCTCAAATAAGCACTGGCCTGCTCCCGGTTTTTGCCTGTCTGTGCCATGATCTCTTCAAGGGATACCAATCCTTTGCGATTTTGAATAAAACTGATGACGGCTTTTTTTTCTTTCTCTTTCCAGAGTTCCTCAAGTTTTTCTTCTCCGAAAACGAAGGCAAAAACGGATTTATAGAAAGCCCTGGAATTGGTCCTCTTCCTCTCTCGTCCATCCCTATCAAATCCCCTATCCCGGGGCTCTCTCCAAATCCAAAAGGTGATGAGTAAATCTAGAATTCTCATCATCATATAGCCGCCAAAGAAGCCCCCGCCGCTATCGCTGCGGCTGTCGTTGTCCCGGTTCGCTGCGGTTTTAGCCGCCAGGGAGGCCAGGAGGGCTAAAATCACCAAGGCTACAAAGAGGGCAAAATATCCCACGAGCATGACCATAATCCAAGCTTTAAAAAGGAACTTTCCAGCCTTGGCAATAAAAGTTACGGCGTTCCGGGACCATGCTTTCCAGCCAGTGGTTTGGCTTGCGAGGCCTTTGGGGAAATAATAGAGGATATCACCGGATTCCGTGACCTTCATTTGTCCCCGGCAGTCTTCCACCACGGCGGGCAGTACCTGCTCTACCTGATGCTTGGGTAAACCCGTTTTTGAAATCAAATCCCCGATGGAGGCTTCTTTACCGGGAGACTGGGCGAGGATGGATCTCACCTGCTCTTGAATTTTGGTGAAGGGAAAGTCATAAACTTTGGTTTGTGTCGCCATGGGACCTCCGAATAATGCTCTGAATTTATACAAGGTTAGAAAATATTGCAACCGTTACGCCCTCTCACCAGGAAAAAGCCCACCTAGTTAATTCTGACTATTTTAGCAATAATTGACATATAACTATTATTAGCCTAGAATCAATACAACGCAAAAAAGGAGCGGATGATGAAAAAAATTTTTATGGTTTTAGCAATTCTCTTAGTAAGTGCAGTGTCCTTAAGTGCCCAAGTTTTTGATTTTACCCTAATAAACAAAACGGGGTATTCCATCTCTGAAGTGTATGTTTCCCCTTCCGACAGCGATGAATGGGGTGATGACGTCATGGGGACAGAAGTTCTTCCCAATTTGAAAAAAGTCGAAATCACCTTTCCCGAAGATTACGAAGCCCTGCTTTTAGCCCTAGGTGTGGATAAATACGACCTAAAGCTCGTGGATGAAGATGGGGATGAATACGAGTACTACGATCTTAAACTTGAAACCATCAATGAAATCACCCTGACCCTGGATGAAGATGGCGAGGGATTGGCCACCTGGAAATAATTTTCCGTTTTGGAGATACCAGGTTTAGCTCTCTTTAAGAATACCTGGGTCTCCAACTTTCATTTTTTTTCCAATTTCCTTACCTATTCCCGACTGCTAAAAAAGAACTAAGATTTTGTAATTAACCCTCTGATATTCCTTGGTAGATTCCCCCCTCCATGGGTTCCAACTCCAAGTGCCAAACACCCTGGCGAATATCGGCTTTTTTCCCGGAAAAAAGCTCCTGGGCTTCCGTCAATCCCAACACCGAAGCAGGCACTGTCAGCCGGGTTGCTTTAACAGATTTATTAATGATCCCCACCACCACCTCGTCGGCCAAATACCGGGCTAAAACCAAGGCACTCTCGTCGGTATAAAGGATTTTCATCCCCCCTTGGTGGAGGGCCGGTGAGGACATTTTGAGTCTATTCAGCCCTTGATAATACTCTCGAAAATCCTTATTCCAAGCTTCTTGTCTCCACTCCATGGGGCACCGTACCCCTTCCATGGTCTCGGTCCACCCCGTGAGTCCCACCTCATCCCCGTAATATAGATTCGGGGTGCCCGGGAGCAGATACTGAATCCCCACCATCCCTTTGTACAGTTCCCATTTAAAAAGATTGGGGGCATTGTGAACCCTAAACAGGTCATGGGAGTCCAGAATATTCAACTGCATGTGGGGAACCAGGTGGGGCATCCGGGTAAAATGCTGGAGGATTTGGTTTCCCAGGTCCTCCCCGGTAAGCCCCTTGGGAAGGAGTACAGCCTTGGGATCATCCCCGAAGATATACCGATCCCTCTCCCCGGCGAAACCCCGCAAAGCCCGGGCGCAGGCAAAATAATTCATGGACCCATCCCACTGGTCCCCTTGGAGATAGCGAATGCTGTCCTGCCAATGTTCCCCGGTCAAATACACATGGGGATTCAGGGCCTTCAACTCCTGGCGGACCTCCCGAAAGACCTCGTGTCCCAGCTGGTCCGAATCCAGACGCCCTGTATAATTCCCCACGTCAAATCGCCATCCATCAATATTATAAGGGGGTTTGATCCATTTTTTAAGGACGGATTTGGCGCTCTTATACATAATTTTTCTAAGTGCTTTAGACTTGTAATTCAACATGGGCAAACTGCGGCTGTTAAGCCAGGTCACTAAGCCCCCACCGGGTTTTTCATAATAAAACGTCGCTTCCCGTCCCCGGGGATTCTCCAAGGCTTTTTCAGCCCAGGGGTGATGAATCCCAGTGTGGTTAATGGAAATATCCAAAATAATCCGCATGCCGGCCTCGTGAAGGGCTTTGCTCAGCCGGGCTAATGCGGCATTTCCCCCCATCCCCCGGGCCACATGGAAATAATCGGTGCAGTCGTACCGGTGTATAGTCGGAGCCTCAAAAATTGGATTCAAAAAAATAGTTCCGACCCCCAAATCCTGGAGATAAGCAATCTTTTTCCGGATTCCATCCAGATCCCCGTTAAAAAAGTCCATACACCGGCCCTCAGACCACTCCAGGGGCTTTTGATTCCATTTCATGGCGATGGAATTATGCCCGTCGTGGGTGTAATCCCCGGTTTTAACCCCACCGGTTGACCGACCTTTAAAAAATCTGTCGGGGAAGATTTGATAAACGGGAGAATGGGAAATCCAGGAAGGATAGGTGGTGTCGGCTTGTATCACCCAATCCTGGTCCGTAGCCAGGTGATACCGAGCTTTATACCGACGGTTAATAAACCAAAACTCGTCGTCCTCGGATTGAAGAATAAAAGAATACCGCCATTCCGGCTGATTCAGAGGCCAGGTGATTTCCCACCACTGGAAGGTTGTTCCTGACCGCCCTTTTTTCATGGGTTTTGACCAGTTTTCCCCATTTAAATTGACGTGCCATAGCACCTGTTTCACCGGAGCACCAGTATGAATTCTAAGTCGTACTACTACCGAATCCCCTAATTTGGGACTCAGGGGCTGGACAAAATCCGAGGTAATTTCGCTGGAAACGCTCTCCAGCCATCGGGGATAGGAATCACTCATCCCTGGATTCTAAACCTGGGGCAAACGATTGTAAATAGAATAAATTGTAGCGATTTTTCACCTCCGCCATTCCCATTCCTCAATCCAATTATCGATTTGCCAAGACCTACCTCGAACGCATATTCTACAAAAACCCTTGTGTTTTTCCAAAATTATGTCTAAACTCAGGCGGTTTATTAAATTGGGAGGATAAAATGACAATAAAAAGGGATTTTGGAAAGAATATCAACAGAAAAGCTCCGGGGTACCGGGAACATCTGATTGAATACATCAATATCAAACTTGCCACCCTCGGTCTTCCCATTTACGAGAATCTCCAGTCCCAAGGGGTGGAAGTCGCCCAGGATCTTATTGCAAATATTCAAGAAAAAAACCGTCTGTTGGCCGACTACCTAACCCCCGCGGATCAAAGGATTCAAGATTGGCTGGATCGGTATCTCCAGGATTTAGGTCGTGGACAAATTCCAAAGATCCCCAGCAATACGTTAGTTTTAGACCGATACGGCATGGCCAGGGAATTATCCCTCCCTCCCGAGGGAAATAAAACCATCCTCCCCACTTTGACCTCCTACCGTCTGAAAAACGGAGTCCTACACAATCCCGCTAACGACCGGAGAACCACCAAAGGGGTCTTTCACGTGGCCGAAGGGGGACTTCCCGTTCCGTTGGATAAAAAAGCTGTCCCCAAATCAGTTTTTGCCAAACTCTTAGAGATCGCCGTCAATCCCCCTCTAAATCTAAACACCCTGCCCTTCACCTCCCAACAGGATAAGCAAGTTCAAACCCTGGTCAGCATACTCATAAGACCTATCGTCCGCCCTGAAGTGGTGGGAGTTTATCCGGAAAAATCCATGGAAATCCGGTTTTTTGCCCCGGGATCCCTGGTGTCCAACCTGGACTTTGTGGAGAGCATCTTTGGAAATTCCGGTGATCCCCTCATCCCGGAGAATGATGCGGCCTTAGATCCCCTGCACTGGTCCGGCCACACCGGATGTATCATTCTCGCCACCCACCTGACCACCCTAAGAAAGAAGGACTTGGGACTTCCCCATTGGGATGAGGCCACCCCGAGACAACGCAGGGACGGGATGTGTTGGAAAAAAGAAGAAGAAGTGTACAACGATGGGGGGGCCTTTAAAATCACTGCCCGGGACGAAGCCGGCGTCATGGTGACCCTTATTGCGGATAACTACTACGGCTACTCTAAAAAAGAAGTAAAAACCCAAATTTCCTACGCGGCCAACCTTTTGGGACTGGCTGAAGAAGAGCACTCCGGGGGAGCCCTGGCCTTTCCCCAATACAACCATGGGATGGTTTTTACCCCCGATTCCAATTTAAAACCTTCGGGACACACCTTTGAGTCCATGACGACCCTTTTAGGGGATCAAGTGGAAATTCGCCCTGAAGGTTACGCCGTGGATATTACCTATCCCCATATCGTTTACCTCCCCGAAAACGCAGAAATTGACCTTTCCCTTCAGCTCGCCAAATGGAAAAAAGACGGAAAAGAGAAAACCTTAAGGGTTCTCCCGGAAGAAATTTACGTTCACCCCACCGGGTATAAAATCCACATGGAACAGCACCCCGCCTCAGGAGCCTGGAGATTGGTGGGAACCACCGCCGAAGGGACCCTCTGTCATAAACCTTGTACGGTCTCCGGGGGGGGGAAATCAGAAATTTCCAAATCCCTGTGGGATGCCATGAGTTTTTCCCCCTACTTTGTCAATGATTACGACAAGGATATGGACTTTGTCCAATCCATAATGGACAGGGATTTCACCGGGCGATTTAAAATCCCCACCCCCGGAAAAACCATGGAAAATAAATCCCGGGGACTGTTGAGCGAGCACAGGTCCTTGGGGAGCGTGGTCAAGTTGTTAACACCAAATCCCGAGTTTACCCAAGCTTACAACGATTGGCTGGCAACCATCCCCCCCCGGATCAAAGCCCTGGTATTTCTCGTGAAGCGGTTCTCCCTCCACGAAAAAGGCATTGACTGGAGAAGACACTTTACCGTGGATATTGTGAATGGCACCTCAGGACATCTTCTCAAGTACAATGATAAACCCCTTTTCGGATCCTACCTCCGGGTTGGTCAGAATGAGAAGGGGGGTTGGTGGACCTATAAACTCAGGCAGGATTTCATGCCCGCAGAAAAGGTACAATGGGAGGATGACATCACCGCCAGTATGGTGGTCCCGGTCTCTGCTCTCAAAGGTCTCAATCCCGATTATAAAAATCCTTCGGTGAAACTGGCTGTGAATACGGAAAATAGATTTTTCCAGAGACCCGATGATGCGATTCACCGGGGATATGATAAACAAGCTGAAGAAGATATGGCCAGGGAAGACAATTTTATTTCCAACTTTGAACCCCTGAGCCGCAAAGATGCCCGGGAATTGGTTCAAAAATCCGTAACCTTCACAGAATACACCACCCCCATGCAGAACCTGATAAAATCTTCCAGTGTGGATGATTCCATAGAATATTTTGTGGCCAGTTCCCATCCCCGGATTGTGGACGGAGCCCCGAGTAAAAACCCCCGATATCTGCAATTGGATCCCAACCACTCCCATCCTCAGAAAATGTATCTGGCCAATTTGGGAGCCCGGCTCTATCGGAAAATACCCAGTTCCCAACCGGTCCACCATCCTGTGAACGCCATCCTCCCAGGACGGAGAAATAATCCTGCGGACCACGCGGCAAAAATTCGTCCTCTGGCGGTGTATAACCCCATTCATTACCAAGAACTTCCAGAACTTTTCATGGACTTCATACCTTCCCTCACGGGAAAGTCCCCCTCCACCACCGGGGCTGGAACTGAAGGGGCCCTCACCAAGGGTCCTTTCAACGCCTTGGTCGCTACCACGGATTTGAATAACTCCCTCCTGTCCTTCATCCTGTGCGGGTACAGCGGATACTCCTCAGCCGCTGGATATATTGGTCATAAGTACAGGGTGGACCACGACGTTTCCCTTTTGGTCCCCGAACTCTGGGCCAGACTCACCGAGGAAGAAAAAGACCCGAAAAATCTCATAAAAATCGGGGCTTTGGAAAAGGTAGAAGACTTCCTTTGGGAAGGAAAACACATCCCCGCTTCCCGCTTAGGGTATCGGATCACGGATATTTTCGCCGCCCGGTTCATGGGAAGGTTGTTTGACAACCCCGAGATCGTTTTCAATCAGGAAATGTTCAAACCCGAATTGCAGAGTATGGAAGATTATGTGGATGGGATATTAAACATTACGGAAGCCCAGAAAATATCCGCCCAAGAGTATTTGGATGATGGTTCGGTGGAAGCCGCCATCCCCCCTCTGAAGGCCATATTGTACATCATGGCCACGGGAACTTACGAAGGAAAAACCATCACCGATCCCCAGGTTCGCAAACTTTTCGACCGGGATTACGTAGTAAATTCCGATTGGTACAAAGAGCGGTTGAACCTTTATAAAACCAAGGAAGAAGCCTATCTCTCAAAAAGTGTAAAATACATTGAGAATTTCCTGCAAAAACCCAGGCACTTGAGCGAAGCAAAACGTCTGGGGTTGGATGGGACCTTAAAACATCTGAAGGTGCTTCAAGATGAAATGAACAAACCCGCTTACCTAGCCTCACTGGTGGGAACCTTGGGAGTCGATCCTTTATACAAAAAGTGAATCCGCACGTAGTTTTCATTTGACCCCAGGAGGAGGAGAATTTGGATACGGTATTTTTTATACTCTCAAAAGCAGTCCCGGCTCTCCTCTATCCCCTCCCACTCATTCTCATAGTTCTGGCTATTTTTGCATTCCGTCAGAAGAAATGGAAACAAAAACTGACCATCCTCATCCCGCTCATAATCCTATGGGTGATTTCCACCCCCTTGATGCTCAATGGACTTTTAAGCCTCTGGGAATATCCCATGGGTTCCAGAGCACAACTGGAGGGAAACTATGACGCGGCGGTGGTTCTCGGAGGTTTAAGTGCTCCGGAGCTTTCCGACAAAACCTATGTGGAATTTTCCAACAGGGTAGAGCGGATACAGGTACCTTTGGAATTATATAAGGAAGGGCGTGTGGGAAAGATCCTTATTACCTCCGGATCGGGAAGCCTGTTCAGCCAGGAAGATCGAGAGTCCGATTCCCTGGGGGACTTTTCCTTGAGATGGGGTGTCAGACCTGAGGATTTACTTTTGGAGCGGGAGAGTCGCAACACCTACGAAAATGCCCTCTACTCGGGAAAAATCCTGGATTTTAAAAAAATTCACAACTTTTTACTGGTCACTTCCGCTTTCCACATGAAACGTTCTGCGGCGATTTTTAAAAAACAGGGGTTCACCTTTACGCCCTATGCGGTGGACACCATGAAAGACCCCTCCCCCTTTCCCTTTAACATTCTGCCCAATCCCAACAGCTTGGGAGACTTCCAAACCCTGGTGAAAGAAATCATGGGGTATATCAGTTATTCCATCACAGGATACTTATAAATATTAAATCCCACTTGAATCACCTGGGGATTTCGTGGGATAAACCCCCATGGAATTGAATTTTAACCACCCCTTAGCGGTGAAAATACGAAAAGAAACCACCAGAGCCCTCTCGGACTTTAACCTCATCGGACCGGGGGAAAAGGTGATGGTGGCAGTTTCCGGGGGAAAAGATTCCACGGTTTTAGCCTTACTCCTCCGGGAAATCCAGAAGATGGCCCCTTTTGATTTTACCTTCGAAGCCCTGATGCTGGATCAAAAGCAGCCCGGATTCCAACCGGCAGTTTATTTAGATTTCATGGCCGCCCAAGGCGTTCCCGTCACCGTCATTCAGCAGGATACCTATTCCCTGGTGATGGAAAAAGTACCGGAAGGCAACACCTACTGCTCCCTGTGCAGCCGTTTGCGCCGGGGAATTCTCTACAACCACGCCCATACCCACGGCTTCACCCGCATAGCCCTGGGCCACCATCGGGACGATTTACTGGAAACCCTGATGATGAACCTTTTTTTTGGCGGCCGACTCTCTGCCATGCCCCCTAAACTCCTTTCCAACGACGGTCGAAATGTACTGATCCGTCCCCTGGTGTACGCCAGCGAAAAGGATATTATCGCCATCTCCCAGGAATGGATGCTTCCCGTTCTCCCCTGCGGCCTCTGCGGCTCCCAGGATGGCCTGCAGCGGGATAAAATGAGGGATCTTCTGGATTCTGTAGAAGCCACCAACCCGGGAATACGCCATTCCATGCTCGCCGCCCTGGGGAACGTGGAAGAAAGCCAGCTTTTGGACAAACACCTTTGGAATTTTGAAACCCTGGAATCATCCTCCGGTATAAAAATTGCTCCCTAGGGAACTTTGTGCTACCTTAGGTATACTGAATGTGCCCCAGGAGTTACCATGGATATACCCAAGATAGAAGAGATCATTGCCCAGGATATGGAAGGGATGCGCAAATGTCCCCATGGTTTAGAATGTTCCACCTGTCCTGAACTGGTCTGTGTGAAAATTGTGACCGTGGCTGACTTTCCTTCGGAAATGGGAAATTTTAAAATAATTGGGTTTGTAAATAACAAAGACGGGAAAGACCATATCATTGTTCTAAAAGGGGACATTGGAGACGGGGAGAATATTCTTACCCGGATCCACTCCGCCTGTCTCACCGGGGACTCCCTGGGAAGTCTGAGGTGCGATTGCGGCCCCCAACTGCGCCAAGCCTTGAGACTCATTGAAACCGAAGGCCGGGGCGTGGTGCTCTATCACCAGGAGGAGGGGCGGGGAATAGGCCTGGTGAATAAACTCCGGGCCTATGCCCTTCAGGATAAGGGTTATGACACCTACGAGGCCAATATAGCCCTGGGTTTTGGAGCCGATGAAAGGAATTATCAAATTCCGGCTCAAATGCTGAAAAAAATCGGCATCAAAAGCGTTCGTTTGATGACAAATAATCCGGAAAAAGTAGCGGATCTGGAAAAGTACGGGGTTATCGTGAGCGAGCGAGTTCAACACGAACTCCCCACCCACGCCCACGATAAAGACTATATGGCCACAAAGAAACACCGGTTCGGACACCTTTTGGGGTTCGAAGGGAAGTAGCCCCCTACATCAGTTTAGGTGCTATTCTAGCGATGAATTTCTTCGAAAGGAAGCCTACAAAAGCCGCAGAGATTTTCCATCCCAGGGTGGGGAGAAAAATTACTTTCTTTTTCCGGGCGGCTTCCAAGGTTCTTTTCACCACCAAGGCACTGGGAATTACACCGGAGGCCTGATGACCTTTGATCCCCGCTGCCACTTCGAAAAATTCCGTAGCCACGGGGCCGGGACAAAGGGAGGTGACAGAGATTTTACGACTCTCCAATTCCACCGCCAAGGCCGTACTGAAACTGAGCACATAGGCTTTTGAGGCGGCGTATACAGCCATGGTCGAAATGGGAAGGAAAGCCGCCAGGGAAGCCACTTGAATCAAGGAACTACCCATCCCCATGAACGGAAGGACGTCGTAGGTCAGGGCCGTGAGGGTGCGGATATTCAGATCCACCATGCCTAAATTGTCCTGTCGGGAAAGCTCGGTAAAATTTCCAATTTTCCCATATCCGGCGTTGTTCACAAAAAGAACCACCTCGGGCTTTTCCGTTTCGAGTTTCTGCCGCACCAGGGTAATTCCCAATTCTTCCCCCAGGTCCGCCTCGATGATCACCCCCCGGGTATTCTTCAACTCCATTACCAGAGCCTCCAATCGGTCCCGTCGACGGGCCACAACCCAAATCTCTTGAACCTCTCCCCGAGCGTCGATTTGACGGGCAAAATCTGCCCCCATTCCACTGGAAGCCCCTGTGATCAAAGCAATTTTTTTCATTTTATTCCTGGTCTCCTATATGTATAACGATTTTGCCCTTCATTCCACCGGCTTCAATTTTCCTATGGGCATCGGCGACTTTTTCCAAGGGGAAAATACTATCGATCAAAGGCCTCACCTGCCCCCGTTCTGCTAAAACCGCCAAGGCTTGGATTTTTGCCGGTGTACGCTCCATAAATCCAAAGTAAAGGGTGAGATTACGGCTCTGCATCCCTGCAATACTCCCCTCCACACTCACCACCGAGGCAATTTTTCCATAGGGTCTCACACAGTTTATAGACCGGACGACTGTATCCCCCCC
>CAZUXL010000046.1:16177-25439 GCA_964624355.1 uncultured Spirochaetales bacterium | reverse complement strand
TTTTTAGGACCCATGATGATCTCTCATGTATTAATAAGGTACTCATATCTTTACCACATATCAATGATATTTATAGGGAATATTATTTAATATTTATTTCGGTAATTTTCCTAACAAGGAAACGGAAATCGAAAAGTAAATTTAAATAAATTGACTTATGCGTAGATCCTTCCTACATTGAAGAAATAACGGTGGAGATACACCGTAAAGAGGTCTTATGATTTGGACTATTTCCCTGGTACTTCTGGTTCTTTGGATACTTGGATTAATAAGTGGATATACCCTTTCAGGGTTTATTCATATTCTGTTAATTGTCGCTATTATCATGGTTCTAGCTCGAATTATTCAAGGAAAAAATCCTTTCAAATAAGTCCAGTCAAAACGATTGTTCCATAGAGTGGAGAGGAGGAAATTTTATTAACTCCACCGAGTCTGAATAAGATTTGACCCTTAAAAATATTTCATTTGAACAAAAATAACTCAAAAGCAGGAAAAGATGATGAAACAGGTAAATACAGTGATTAAAGACAAATTAGCCCATGCTCTTCGAGCCGTAATCACCGACACTGAAGAGATTTTAAAAGCGACTGTGGATCACACGGGTGAAAAGTCCCAAGGAATCCGGGCCAAGGCCGCTGAGAGTCTCAAAGCAGCCAAAGAAAGCGTGGAGGAGCTGGAACACGATGTACTGGAAAGTACCAAGTATGCAGCTAAAGTCACGAATCAATATGTACACAAAAACCCATGGCAGGCCATTGGCATCGCCGCTGGTGCGGGTATTTTCATGGGTTGGCTTTTGAGTCGGAAGTAGGATAAAATGCTGCTGGATACATTGAAAGTCTTGGGACAAACTACAGTTGAAATTCTTCGAACTCGATTAGAAATACTGTCATTGGATGCGAAAGAAGCTCAGCTGCGATTGGTATCCTGGCTTATTCTTTTCTCAATTTCATTCTTTTTTATGATTTCAGGAATTATTCTTGGAGTCATTTGGCTCCTGACCGCATTTTGGGAAAGTAATCACATTTTAATCTTGGGAATACTTACAGGTGGATTTTTACTTCTGGGACTCATCATCCTTTTGGTGCTCCTTTGGAAAGTGAATCATAGTCCAGTTTTATTTACAGGATTTTTAAACGAACAAGAAAAAGACCTGGAGTTATTTTCCCTTTCTAAAGGATCACAAAATGACCAGTAGTAAAAAAGATAGGCTTCAGAGGCGTAAAACTTTGGAACTTCAAGCAGAAAGGGAACGATATGAGTTGGTCTATCAACTCTCAGGAGTTATGGAACAATTCACACCCAAGAGTTCTTCTCCCATTCTTGGATTTTCAAAAATAGGAATGATAAAATTCGTTGTAGGCTTACTGTTTCCAAATAAAATTGCCTTGGTTTTCAAATGGCTGGGAAATGGTTTAAAGATCTGGCAAGTGGTGAATCAAATAAGAGAAAATGCTCCAGATCCAGTTTCTCTTCCGGTGATTCCCACAGGAAGATTACGACGAATTTAATATCCCAATTTTAGGAAAGGCCTATAATGGGGCCTTTCCTTCTTCTTCTTAAAACTGAGGGAGTACTGCCCTTGTTTTTTTTAAATACACAGGTTTTGGATGAAAGTCTGCGACTACTGTTTCTTTTTCCACACCGGATTCTTTAAATTGTGGCTTAAATTCTATATCCTCCCCCACTATTTTTACACGGGATTGCATCTTTCCATCCGTATCCTGCCACCGATCTTGTTTGAGATGTCCCCGGATCCTCACACCCCGGCCTTTAGACAAGTAATTCTTACATACTTCCGCTTGTTTTGACCAAAACTCTACCTGGAAAAAGCTTACTTCTTCAGTCTTTTCTTCACCATGCTTGTAGTATCTATTGGATGCTACACTCAAAGTTGTCACTGGAGTCCCTTTAGGTGTCTGTTTGGCTTCAGGATCTTTCGTAAGATTCCCCTCGATTAATATGGTGTTCAAACTGTTCATAGAACCCTCCTCTTGGCTTCTCATTCCTATAGAAGGGAATTCCTGGGGTCTCTGCTTCGGATTAGTGATATTTTTTTTTTAAAATCTCCGGTATAATAGCAACATGGACTTGGCTGCCAAGAAAATTACCAGTGATTGGATCGATCTCAGGGACAAAATGACCAGTCCCATCAGACTCAAGGCGTATCTTCGAGTGGAAGATTACGCCGTGGGCCAATTTTCTGAAGCTTTAAAAAAAAGTTCCCAGGAAGGTGTGATTGAGTTTAAACGCCGGATGGTCAATCATCTTTTCAGCTTTGTGGCTAAACTTAGCCGCAGTACCCCGTCTCAAGCTGAGGTGATGGATGAGGAAGCCCATATCCGATCGGTATTGTTTAACATTTGCATAGAAAACCTTTTTGCCCAAGGAAACTTAAAGTCAAAGGTCGAAAATTCACCTTCAACTTCCGCACCCAGCCGCCAGACAGTGAGTGAAATTATTCAAGAAGTCCAGAAAAGAATCACTCTCGATCCGGAACTCATGAAAAATAATTTGGTAAAAAGCATTCTTCTGGACCTGCAGCTCTATAAAAAGGAATATGCTGCCTTTAGCCAGCTCTCCCCGAATATTTCCGATGAGAGAGCCCCGGCCTTTTTTTTGAACTTCAAATCAAGAATTGATGGAATCACTACCAGTGCCAATAACCATTACCGGGAACTTTTAAATCAAGATGAAGAACAATCCAGGAAAAGTGCCACAGAAAAAGAAGAATCGATCCTAGCAAATCCTGCTCTGGTCAACCTATTGACCACTCAAGCCCAAGAAGTTAGCCATATTCGCTCCACCCTCGCTTTTGCTGCAGAAGAAGGCTATAAATTTAGGGACATACTTCTTAGACTTCTCACTAAAAAAGAACAACTATTAGCCCTTTTGGAAGAAGAATCCAAAGTTTATCAAGCTAAACAACCCCCAGGGGAATCCGGAAATGCCATGGTAATGAGAATGACGAGAAACATGATTCTATACTTCGACTCTTTATTGGTAAAAAAATAAGCAGCTTACCGGGTTTAATAAATATTTTAATGAATTATTTAGGATCCTGTGGAACCTAGAAATCCCAAGCCCCCTTGGAACACCTAATCCATCCAGGCTATTTTCTGGTTGGATTAGGAAACTCAAGGACTCTGGACACTAACGGGAAAAACCGTGCAAAGTTACCCTGCCATGTACAATGACAGTTCCATCGCCTGTCCGGGTATCGCCAGTCTCTGAATCGCCTTCTTTTCGATCTGGCGAATTCTCTCTTTGGTCAATTTGAACTTTAGACCTATTTCTTTCAAGCTCAAAGGCTTTCTATCATTTAGACCGAAACGATGTTGTATAATTTCCGACTCCTTGGCGCTGAGACTTCCCAAGGCCTGATTCAAATCATTTCTAAGGTTGTCATAAATCAAGGTATCTTCTGGGGAGCTGTACTTCCTATCTTCCACAAAATCAGAGAGGATAGATGTATCTTTATCTGTGAACACCGGAGATTCAAGGCTAACCATTTCCCGGGAGACATGCATGAGTTCTCCCACTTGTCTCTCATCCATCCGAAGAGCAATGGCAATTTCCTCTGCGGTGGGATCACTTCCTTTAGCGGAAAACAGCTCTTTCCTCATTTTTTCAATCTGTACAAGCTCATTCGCCCTATTCAAAGGAAGGCGAATGGACCGGGATTTTTCACAGATTGCCTTGAGAATGGATTGACGAATCCACCATACCGCATAGGATATAAAATGATACCCTTTTTCCACGTCGAACTTTTCAATGGCATTTATCAAACCAATATTTCCTTCAGAAATCAGATCGTCTAATGGCAGTCCCTGATTCTGATATTTTTTTGCCACATTGACCACGAATCGCAAATTAGCAGAGACAAGGCGGTCTTTCGCTCTTTTCTCTCCAGAAGCAGCCCGTTTAGCCAAATCCGTCTCCTCAGTTCTCGTGAGCAGGGGAATCCTGTTTATTTCTTTCAAATACAAGGATAGGGCACTATCAGACTCGTAGGCAATGGTACTCATGGTATTTTTCTTCATTTTGGTGATCATTGGATCCTCCACTTAAACACCATATTGCAATAATCGTGCTATTATATTTAAACACTTTGAATGTAACACTTTACAAATTTTTTAAGTTTTAAATAAGTTAATTTATACAGCAAAAATGTTAAATTTGTGTCATTTTAGCCCAAATTTTTTTTAGTGGAGAATTCTAGAGTCAAATTCACACTTTTATTTATTTACATTTTGCCTATATTTATGAGCTTTTACAAATTATGCGATTCTTACAACCAAGGATATTTTATAGTAAATTTATTAAATCATTACACCAAAACACTTTAAAAAAATAATTTTTTAGGTTTTGTTAAATTTTATTAAATTTTGAGTTCATCACTAACTATGGTTACCTTGGAAAATACAATGCATCATTTTAACTCATTTTATTTTAATAATGATTCTAATCTACAAATCTACTTGACCCCAGGGGGGAGTTTTCGTATATTGATTTTGAAAATTTACATTAATACCTCCAGGAGGTTTCTATGACACTAAAACCCTTAGGCGACCGGGTTCTTATCAAGATTGCTGAAGCAGAGAAAAAAACAGCTTCAGGGATTATCATTCCCGATTCCGCCCAGGAAAAAACCCAGACAGGCACTGTAACTGCCGTTGGTACGGACAAAGACGTGATCACTGTAAAAGTCGGTGATAAAGTCATGTACGATAAGTACGCCGGTACTGCTGTTAAGGTGGACAAAGCCGATTATCTGATCGTCAAAATGCAGGATATTGTGGCCATAGTGGAATAATTTTCCCAGGCTTTCCTGAACGGAAACCCTACTTTCTGCGTCGTTGCGGAAAGTGGGGTTTTTTTATATTTTCTCCAAAAGGGACTTCCACTCCTGGCTAATTTTAATCAGGGTTTGATTCAAGGTGATTTCTTCTTCTGGTCTGAACCGACCCAGGACATGGGCACTCACATCCCCTTTTCGGGGTCTACCAATTCCCAAACGGAAGCGGTAAAAATCTCTAGTGCCCAGATGCTTCTCCAAACTGCGAAGTCCGTTGTGGCCCCCCAATCCTCCACCCCTCTGAAATTTATACTCCCCCAGGGGAAGCTCTAAATCATCATGGACCACCAATAATTGTGAAGTTTCCAATTTATAGAAACCCAAGGCAGCCCCCACGGAATCACCGGAGAGATTCATAAAGGTTTGGGGTTTTAAAAACCAAGCTTTTAGATCATTAAGAGCCCAGGAAGCAATTTCAGCTTTGAATTTCTGCTGCCAAGTTAATCCCTCCCCCAGTTTATCTGCCAACATCCAAGCATAATTATGTCGGGTACGCTCATATTCCTTTCCCGGATTTCCTAGAAAGGCCACCAGGATCAGATTCATAGGATATACCGGTGTATGGCTTCGGTTACGGCGCCTTCGTTGTGGGTGCGGGTGGTAACCCAATTGACCATGGCCAGAATTTCTTCCCTGGCGTTTGCGGGAGCCACGGAAATCCCCGCCCAACGGAGCATCCCCACATCGTTCATGGCATCCCCCATGGCCATGACCTCGTCACGAGTCACCCCATGTTGTGCAGCCAGGTGCTTCAAGGCCAATCCCTTGTCGGCTTCTGGGGAAAGTATTTCAAAGTAGTAAGGTTTGGAAATAAACATATTAGCCCGGCTACCATATTTTTCATTCAGCTTGTCAGCGATTTTTTTTAAGGCCTCAGGCTCCAGGGGAATTACCATTTTTATGGGCTCCTGAAGGAAAAACTCTTCTGGACTTACCTCTTTTCGGGGCATACCCGTGAGTTTGGTGTCCATTTCTGAAAAATAATTTTCCCGGGAAGTCAGGATCGTTCCCTCACGATAACATTGAATGGGAATATTCCAATTCAGACAGTCTTGATAAATTTCCCTGGAGAGCATCGGATCCAAGCTGCGGGACCACTCCACATCCAGGGTATCCGAGCGTAAAATCTGCCCCCCGTTGTAGCTGATCAAATACCCTTCTTTTTTATCCATCCCTAAAAGATTCAGGTAGCGGGTCATCCCTTCGGGGGTTCGCCCGGAAGCCAGTACAATGTGGACACCCAAGTCCTCAGCTGCCCGAAGTGTGCGTACATCCTCTTCAGCGATACTTAAATCCTCCCGAAGAAGGGTGTCGTCCAGATCCAGAGCCAGGAGTTTTATTTTCATAATTATGCCTATCACAGAGCCCAGGTTTTGAACAGTTGTGAGGAATAATTCAGGGGTTTGAAAGCCGGGCTTGATCGATAAAGTTTAGGAATTCCCTAAAACGCAGGGGTTTTGAAAAAAAGTATCCTTGAAAAATGCTGCAGCCGTGGTCGTGGAGCCAATCCACCTGGGCTTGGTTTTCAGTCCCTTCCACAATAGTTCCCATATTCATTTCTGAGGCCATGGTAATGATTGCTTTCACCAAGGAGGCATCACCTTTATCATCCGGGAGTCCATCGACAAAAGATTTATCAATTTTAAGTATATCCACCGGAAGTTTTTTCAGATAACTCAAGGATGAATAACCGGTCCCAAAATCATCCACTAAAATGGGAAATCCCGCCGCCCGAAGGTCATTGAGCTTTGTGATCACCGTGTTGAAATTTTCGATCAGCCCCCCTTCAGTAACTTCTAATTTGAAGTTTTTGGGGGATAAATTCCGCTTTTTCAACCCTTCTGTGAGGGGGAGAACGAGTTCTTCCGATGTTAATTGTCGTGCGGATATATTCACAGAAAGGCTGATATCCCCGTAGCCCAGTCCTTGGAGTTCTGCAAAGTGGCTGATGGAGTTATGAATAATCCACTTGCTCAAGGGTATGATAAGCCCGGTTTCTTCAGCGATGGGGATAAATTTCGCTGGGGAAATAGGCCCCAGACTCGGATGAATCCAGCGGATCAGCACCTCGGCACCAATGACTTCCCACCGGGCTTGGGCCGTTTTCCAGTGAAAAATCTTGACCTGGGGCTGAAAGACCAATTCTAATTGAGGTGTGACCCCGGGATCCGACTGGGATTGGAGAGCAGCGAGGATTCCATTGCGCAGCTCCACATGCTCGGTCATTCGTTCTTTTAACTGAGGATTGAAGGGGTAAAAGTCTTTTTTTAGTTTCACAGCCTCGGAAAGGGCAATATCCGCACTTCTGAGCAAGTCCGACTTGGCTTTCCCGTGTTCAGGATAAAAAGCAATGCCAATATTGAATCCCACACCGATGGTGTAGCCTCCCATGACATGATTTTTTTCCAATTGTTCGATCAATGTTCTGGCCAAAGCATAGATTTGCTCTTTACTTTTTACATCCGGAAGAAAGACCAAAAACTCATTTTCCTTGGTTTGATAGACTTTCCCGTGTTCACCCAGGATCTTTCCTATCCGCAGGGAGGTTTGATACATCACCCATTCGGGAATTTTTGTAGAAAATGTCTTCTTAAGTAGACCAAAAATATCATTGGTTGCAATAAATAAAACCGCTTTTGTTCGAGGTGTTCGGCCTAAAAGCTCTCCCAGCTCCGAGTGAAGAACCAGGGAGTTAAACAAGCCTGTGGTCGCATCCACGGTAAGTTGATCTTGAAGTCGGAGAACTTTTTTTTCAACTGAGGAAAGTTTTGTTTCCAGGGACTGAACTGTTTCCACCGCTTCTTCCAAATGAGTTGCGGTATAAGCTTTTTCCGAGGCCTTCAGAAGTCCCATAGAGGAATCCTACTTTACTTTCGTATAAATTACAATTTCTTAGTTCTTAGAGGAGCATTGAGGACATTTTCCTCTGAAATGAAGCTGGGTTTCAAAAACCTCAAAACCTGTAAGACCTTCGGGGAGAGCCGGAGCCTTATCCAAGGGAATATCGATGATGGTTCCACAAGATTCACAGGTAAAGTGGCCGTGATGGGGATCGGCCAGATCAAACCTGGCCTCAGAGCCCTCGGTATTCACCACTTGAACTAGCTTCTTTTCCAAGAAAAGATTCAGGGTGTTATAGACGGTAGCCCGGGAAAGGGACGGTATTTGAGGATGGAGATCTTCGTAGATCATACTTACGGAGGGATGGGTAAAACTGCATTGAAGATAATCGTAAATCTTTATCCTTTGGAAAGAAGCTTTTATTCCCCTATCCCGCAAAAATACGTCCAAATCAGCAATTTTATTTCTCATGAAAGACCTCTAGTTTAAAATTAGAACAATTATGTTCTAATGTCAATTCTCACATGGGAATCCTTGTATCGGGAGGTGAATTAGTACAAACTATTTGAGAAATCCCCGGAATATCCAGGGAAGTTGACCTAACTGCCGATTAATTGCTATACATTACCGATTATGTCAGCTTATTATATAACTGCCGGTTATCATTTCCTAGCCTTGGAAAATCTTGATCACCTGGCAACTCTGGTGAAAGAAACCGCTAAAACTTATGAGATCACGGGTATTTTTATTCTTGGTCCTGAAGGAATCAACTGCACTTGTGCTGCGGTGGATTTGGAAAAACAAAACCTTTGGAAAAAATTTCTAACAAATGAGTTTGCTCAAGAGATGGATTTTAAGGATTCAGTCTCGGAAAAACCCCCATTCCGCCGGTTTTCCCTAAAAATTCGCCCTGAAATTTGTACCACCAAGGGGACACACCTCCTATCGGACCATGAAATGAACAATCATGTGGAACCAAAAGAATGGAATAGGATTTTGAAGGAGGAAAAGGATTGGGTGATGATCGACACCCGAAACTGGTATGAATACGAAATCGGAACATTCCAGGGCGCCATTAACCCTCAGACTGACAAGTTTAGCGACTTTTTTTCCCAGGTGGAAGATCTTACGATCCCCAAGGATAAAAAAATCCTGATTTTTTGCACCGGAGGCATCCGGTGTCACAAGGGAATAAAAGAACTTCAGCAAAAAGGGTATGAAAAGGTGTTCCAACTTCAAGGTGGTATACTCAAATACTTGGAAGAATATCCCCAGGATCAATTTCAAGGTGAATGTTTTGTCTTTGACCACCGGGTGGCAGTGGACCAAAATCTCCACCCCACTAAAACATTTGGCCTGTGTCCCCATTGTGGAAACCCGGCCAAAATAAAACACACCTGTGTACGATGTGATTCACATGCTTTCATCTGTGATAAATGTACAGGAATTTCAGACCGCCAGGCTACCTGTTCAAAAAACTGTAGCTATCACTTTCGGTTGCATCCTGAAAGAAAAGTCCGGCGAGGGAAAGTCCTGAGGGTCACACCTCCATCCTTGACACCT